>CAZWAU010000250.1:0-3193 GCA_964631995.1 uncultured Nitrososphaerota archaeon | reverse complement strand
ATACTTCTCTATGAGCTGGTTAGAAAAGTAATATACCGTTGATGGGGCTCTCTCCCCCCTGCCTGGTATCTTGTTCTCCCGCACGAGGTTGTCCCTCCATATGTGGTAGTGCCACACGCTCTTGTGGAATTCGAATAGTATCGTGTTGTATTCTCCCTCCCTGACCCTGAAAGCGGCGAAGACATTCTTGTCCTTCATGAGCCAATCGTTTACCTTCTCGCTATCCGGAAGATCAGCATAGGCAGCAACCAGGAGTGGATACTCGATAAAAAGTCCGAAGAAAGGATAGATGGGACGGTCGATTATCCTGTACTGTAAAAGCCCCCTAACCCTATCCCTTATGCTGTTCCTGTGCCTCCCAAGGTGTCTGGAGAGGTAGCTAAGATTGACATCCAAGCCATTACCTGAGCAGATGTTTCTGAGCAGCAGAAGGTTCAGCTTGTCCTTGAGCAGATCCGCTATACTTTCTGGTGGAGATGTGGTTATTTTTGACATCGGATAAACTTTCGGTATCATATTGGTCGGAAATTCCGACTTCAGATAGTAAACATGATATATATCCGTTTGCTATATTCATTACGTTTCTACCGAACTAGAGAATGGACGAAATAGCTGCTTTCATTGAGCCCAGGCCAAAATCAGTTGCTGCCCTTTCCAACATGTTCCTAGAAGAAACTGCGAGTCAGGAGACGAAACATATCTTCGAAAGATATCGAATAGAGATAAAGGAGGCACCTCCTAAGTTTAAAATACCTTCGAAATTCTTAGTCAAGCGCTACAACAACTGCGTCAACCTCCAAGAATGTGTTGAAGCATGCATTTATGGCGTCCACAAGGTTCGCGAAGACGGCCAGGTGGCTGAGCCACTCAGTGATAAATGCCGTGGATGCCATGCTTGCACTCTGGCATGCCCGAAAAGTGCCATCTCTGTCATGATCAATCCAGAATTCGAGAAGTTGGGCAACTCCTATTTCACACCTGAAAGGTTGGAGGCGATCTATTACGAAGCAGAAACCGGAAGGATACCAGTCTCTGGTGCTGGATATGGGGGGCCATTCTCAGGCAGGGGTTTCGATGGCATCTGGTTCGATTTTTCCGAGATAGTCAGGCCAACAAGAGATGGGATACATGGCAGGGAGTACATCTCGACTTCCGTGGATCTTGGGAGGAAATTGCCGCATCTGAATTTTGACGAGAGGGGGAATATGATTTCAGATGTACCAAAAACTATTGAAATTCCGATACCGATCATTCTTGATGCTCCAACAGCGTCTGGGGCAGGGATCGGCCTTCAGCTGGCCTTGGCAAAAGCGGCCACCACCCTAAAGACATTTTCCGTCGTAAACGCAAAGGAGTACTCGGACGATCTGAAATCCTACATGCCCAATCTGATACCTAGGATTGGCATTGACAGGCTGAGCGAATTTGAGGAGCTGGTAAGGAAAGCGAGGATCGTGGAAATAGAGCCTGAAGGGAGCAAAATAGACGTTTGTATCAAAAGCCTGAAGGAGGTAAATCCCTCAGCATTGATCTCCATAAGATCCAAGTACGACGAGAGATCCGGCGAAAGAGCTGAGGTATTTGCAAAGGAAGGAGCGGACATAATTCATTTTTATGTTGATGACGCAATTGTTGAAAAGGATCCAGATGTAGTAAAGAACGCAATCCAAAGAACGCATTCGTACCTAGTTTACAAGAATATAAGAGACGAGGTAACTTTCATATCTGGTGGGGGAATAGCTGAAGCGTCGCATGTCCCCAAATCCATAATCCTCGGGACTGATGCAATCTCCTTGGGGCTTGCATATCAGATAGCCCTTGGTTGCAAAATCTGCTACGGGAACGAGCACTCGCTAGATTGTCAGATCAAAGTAGAGGCCAAAGATGTAGATTGGGCATCTCAGAGAATCCTAAACCTTGTGAGCTCTTGGAGGGACCAGCTACTGGAAGTTCTTGGAGGAATGGGCCTACGTGAAGTGAGGAGGCAGAGGGGTGAAATCGGAAGAGCGATGTTCTGTCATGAAATTGAAGAGAGGATCTTTGGGGGCAGGGAATGATTAAGGAACAGGAGCTTTTTCCAAAGGCGAATCTTGCGCCACCAAGGTATGCAGGAACCATAGAGAGATATGAGATCGTCCTAGACAGATCTAAGTGCACCGCATGTGGGATCTGTTCCGAAGCGTGCCCTCAATTCATAGGAGCTGCTGAAATAGATTATGAGGCCTTCAAAAAGTCAAGCGGCTACATACGTCTGGTCAATCCAAAGAGCCTTTGCACAGGCTTTGTTTGCCAATCTTGTGTTAAACGGTGCCCAACTGGAGCACTGACACTTGGGCTTAACCCTGAGTATGCCGCCCTTGGCGACAGGAGATGGACTGCCGACCTGATATTTTCAACTTGGGAGCAGGCTGAAACTGGAAGATTATCTAAAAGATATGAATTCGATATTGGGCATTCTGGAGGAGGCTTTGATCGATTAAGATTCGATTTCGAGTTGGACAAATATGTAGCTTGCGAAAAAATTTTCGAGGAAAATGACATAGACACTTCGATAGTTCTGAACAAGAGAAGGGACGGGAAGCCGAAAATAGAGATTCCAATTCCAGTTTATGGTGCTGACATGTCTTTCGGCTCCGTAAGCTTGAATGTGATGCTTGCGAGGGCAATGGCAGCAAAGGCCTGGAATACATTCACGAGTACTGGCGAAGGTGGCTATCCTGACGAACTGGTCCCATACAAGGACCATGTAATAACACAGGTAGCTACGGGGCATTTCGGTGTCAATGCAGAGACGATCAAGAGGGCAAGGATTGTGGTTCTGAAATATGCTCAGGGGGCCAAACCAGGATTGGGTGGGCATTTGCTTGCTGACAAAGTTACACCAGAGGTCGCGAAGATGCGGGAGGTTGTCCCCAACATAAGTTTGTTCTCCCCATTCCCATTCCACAATGTCTATTCCGTTGAAGATCACTACCGACATGTCCAACTAATTAAGGACATAAATACAAAAGCACTCGTTTCTGTAAAGGTTTCCACGCCCATAGATGTCGATATGGTTGCAATTGGAAGCTACTATGCTGGGGCAAACATCCTGCAGATAGATGGTGGCTATGGGGGAACGGGAGCTGCTCCAGACATCGCAAAGAAGAACATTTCCATGCCGATTGAGTACGCGATCCCAATGGTCCACAAC
>CAZWAU010000249.1:0-5118 GCA_964631995.1 uncultured Nitrososphaerota archaeon | reverse complement strand
TTAAATCAGGCTCTACCGATTTTATGCTTTTTAGCTCGCATAAGAAGTGTTAAAATCTCTTTTACGTATCCTTCGTTCTCCAGAACTCTATTCATAGTTCGTCGATGCAACAGCTCTTGACTCAGAAACTGTTGTTTTAACTTCTCTGAAGTTTTCGTCTATTGTTCGCATTGGGCATGGAGCACAAGTTTCTAAACTTGCTTTGATGCTGTTATAGGTCTGGACTGCAGCCTACCACGAAAAGTATTCCTGCAAATGGTCTTTCTATCTCCGTTGATCATGGTCACGTACGTGTGGTCAAAGTGGACTTCAAAACCCACAAATGCGCTCATGGCATGGACTGAGCGCTTACATCCATTATGCCTTCTCATGCTATCGCACTAGAAATTATGTCCTCTAAGTCAAGAGCGATATATCCTTCCTTACGTAATCTTCCCTTATCTAATATTTTTTTGGCTATTATTCCATACTCTTTTCTCTCTATTCTTATTTGATTGCCCCTTTCAATTAGATTTGAAATAATGCTTCTTGCATCGTTGTACGAAAGTTCTTTCCATTTTACTTCAAAAAGAATCCCCCTTCTTTCTCTCGAAGAATAGGTAACAATATCAATTTCTTTCTCCTCATACTGCCATCTTCCAACAACATCTGCATCAATTTCCATTTTCCCAGATTTAATTCTAGATACAATGTACTCCTTTGAGATTTCTTCAAATATATTTCCTAAGTATGTATTAAAGTCCCCCTTCATATTGCTCCATACTTTTTCTTCTAACCCTAATTCTAGGGTTGTCTTGTTTGGGTTAACGAACCTAAACCAAAACTTAAAAAACGGATCAGTAATCACGTACCTTGATTTTTTCTTCTCTACAAGAACAGGGTATTCTCTATAGATTAAGTCTAAGTTTTCTAAGGAATTAAGGTAAGTAGTCAAGTTTTCTCTTTTTATTTTAGTGAAATCTGATATCTCGCTTAAGTAACATTTCCCAAGAGATATCGCAGTCAAAATATCCATATAGTGATTCGGAACTCTAAGTTCTTCGAGGAGAAGATATTCTGGTTCGTCATGTAGAGCCCCATTTTTGTTAAGGATTAGATTAACTATGTTTTCTTCTGGAGCCTTGATCTCATCAACCTTTTCTAGGTAAGCTGGAGTTCCTCCGAAAGCTGCATAAATTTTAACTAAATCTTCAGAAGTAGTTTTTGAAAACCATTCCCTCAAATTTGTGAATTTTAAAGGTTTAAGTTCAATCGTAGAAGTTCTCCTTCCGTAAAGAGGGGCGTCCCCTCTTAGTGCAACTTTCTTTATTGTTCCTATGGAAGAGCCAGAAAGTACAAGCATCGTCTTTTGGTTGGAGAACTTTTCATCCCAGAACTTTTGAACTAAAGAAATGGCTCCCTCGAGCTCTGACAGCCTTTGAAACTCGTCGATGATAACGACAGTTCTTTCTTCGAATTTTTTAGAAAGATATTCTATGAAAGACCTAAAATCATGGAACTTAAAGCCTCTAAAGAATTCTTGCTCCACAGCTTTTGAGAACTCGCTTAGAACAATTTCTTCACCCCCTCTTGAAACATAAAAATAAAGCCCACTCTTTTCTTTTAAAAATTCAAACAAGAGTCTTGTCTTTCCAACTCTTCGTCTTCCGTAGACTACTACCAGGTGGGCTTTTCCGCTCTCAAAGAGTGTATTTAAAATTGAAAGTTCTTCCTTTCGATTCACAAATGTTACAATCATGATTGTAACAATCAGGAATCTACAATATAAATGTTTCTAATACGATTGGTCTTCATTGGATTTGCCAACTTTACCTTTATCTGTTAGCATAGCCTGATCCAGTTGTTGCCCGTGGCCTCTATCACAGCTCTAGAAGGCAGACCATTGACAGCAATTTATTATCTACCTTGGTTTTTGTTATTTTTATCACAACATGCGTCTCCTGTAAACCTCGTTATTTCGGCCTGTAGGCGCCTCCAGGGGGTGTTTTGCGCATTGGGTGAACGCTTATATGCCCTGTCGTGATAATTTTATCATAACATTGGTCTTCGTAAGGAAGCTGAAGATTCGCGGCAGGACTTATCTCGCGGAGGTCGAGGGCTACAGGGATGAGAAGGGTAGAGTCAGGCAGAGGTTTGTCAGGTATCTTGGCAAACTGGATGGGGGCAGGCTGATAGAGCCGAGGTACAAGCGGCTTGGAATAGCCAGGGTCTACCCCTGTGGCATCCAGGAGGTTGTGCGCTCGCTTGCGGAGGAGCATGGCTTGAGCCAGCACGTATCTTCAGGGCTGCTCTGCCTTGCAACGATGCACCTGCTTCAGCCCTCCAGTCTCAATTCAGTGGCCAAGAACTTTCACCGCTTCGGCCTCGACACCTACTTCGGACACCTATCCCCATCCAAGCTGTACAGCTCGCTGGATCTCTCAGAGGAGGAGATATACAGGGCGGAGCTTGAGCTCTACAGGAGTGTGAGGAGATCGAGCTCCTCAATCTTCTACGACATCACCTCCATATACTTCTACGGCTCCTCCTGCTCCCTGGCTGCAAGGGGATACAATCCCAGAGCTGCGCTTCCTCAGGTGAACATCGGGCTGGCCGTGGATGGGGATGGAGTACCCATATTCCACAGGGTGTTCAGGGGCAATGTGCACGGCGGGGCCACGCTCCGGCTCTTCCTCGAATGCCTGAAGAACGCGGGCCTGAGGCGCTGCATGCTCGTCCTGGACAGGGGATTCTTCTCAGATGAAAATGTTTCACTGGTAAGGGAGAGCGGATACCACATCACAGTTGGTGTGCCCCTGAGGGGCAGGGTCAAAGCGATGATGGAGGGGGAGAAGGCCGAGATGAGGGAGACCGTGCTTCTGAGGAGCACCTACCTCTACGTGAAGGAGATGCGTTGGAAAGGGGGGAGGCTCATACTTTGCTTCAACGAGAAGGAGGCGGCCACGATGAAGAACCTGCTTCTGAGAAGGGGCAAGAAAGCAAACACCCTGCTCGGATGCTATGCCCTGTACACCTCTGACCTTTCGGCAAGCAGGGAGGAGATCGTGAGGAGGTACTTCGAGAGGGACCTGATAGAGAGGTCCTTCAAGGCGCTGAAGAGCGTGCTGGGCCTTGGACCGCTGAGGCACTGGCTTGAAAACAAGGTAAACAACCACATCTACGTATGCTACCTCTCCTACCTGCTCCTCACGCTGCTCCAGAGGAAGCTCAAGGACAAGGGTCTCACGATATTCAAGGCGCTGGACGAACTGAAATATGTGTACAAGGTCTCAACCAAAGAAGGAGTGGAAAGAACGGTCGCCACAACAAAGACCCAGAAGAAGATACTAAAACTCATGGGCATAAAGATGTAGTGATAAAACAATCAAAAAGTAAGGTTTTAACATTTCAATGAAATTTATAGGCTACATTTCCAAGGAAAATGGTTAATCGTCATAACGTTGGGCAAAATTAACGATGCCTAATAGATTCGATTAAATCTTGCATGACTTCAATTGAAAGGCCTCTGAGCTTGAGCTGCTTTCCCTATCCTTCGTTCCTCTGGAAAGGCTTATCTTGCTAACTTGTGGCTGCAGCGTACATGGCAAATCTAGCTCTTTTGGGCGGAAGTAGGGCGGTAAAAACCGATCCCGCCGACATGTTCACGTGGCCGATAGTAACGAAGGAGATTGAGGAATCTGTGCTGGAGGTACTGAGGGCTGGAAAGATGTCAGACATAGATGTAACTCAAAGGTTCGAGGAGGAGTTCGCTAAATGGCATGGTGTGAAATATGCCCTTGCGCACAACAATGGAACGTCTGCGATACATTCAGCGATGTTTGGCCTGGGCATAGGGCATGGCGACGAGGTCATCTGTCCAAGTATAACGTACTGGGCATCATGCTTGCCAGTATATTCGCTTGGGGGAACGGTCGTTTTCGCCGACATAGACCCTGAAACTCTTTGCATAGACCCAAAGGACATAGAGCACAGGATAACCGAGAGGACCAAGGCGATAATAGCAGTTCACTACACCGGTATGCCGGCCGACATGGATGCAATCATGGATATAGCGCGAAGGCATCGTCTGAAGGTTATAGAGGATGTGTCCCATGCTCACGGAGCTCTATACAAGGGTAAACTTGTCGGAACAATTGGCGATGTGGCTTGCTTCTCAATAATGTCGGGCAAGTCCTTTGCTGCTGGGGAAGGTGGAATGATGATAACGAACGACAGACGGGTATATGAGCGCGCAATCATCTTCGGGCATTATGAGAGACATTCTTCAGCCATTCAGTTCGAAGACCTGAAGGCAGGGGCTGGGCTTCCATGGGGAGGATACAAGTACAGAATTCATCAGCTCACGTCTGCCGTTGCTATTGTCCAGCTCAGGAAATACAGAGAGGAGATGGAGGAGATAGACAGGGCGATGAACTACTTTTGGGATCAACTGGAGGGGACTCCAGGAATTAGGGCTCATCGCCCCCCAAAGGGTTCGGGAACGACGAAAGGAGGGTGGTATGCCCCGCTGGGCCATTATAGGGCCGAGGAGCTTGGAGGACTATCGATAGGCCGGTTCTGCGAAGCGCTCAGGGCAGAGGGAGCTCCAAGCTCGCCAGGTGGAAGCACGCCGCTGCACCTCCATCCGATCTTTAATACCATAGATGTTTACAACCAAGGCAGAGCGACGAGAGTTGCAAATCTGCCACCTGGTGTGGACATTAGACAACCTCCGGGAAGTCTTCCCATATCAGAGGGAATTGCGGAGAAAATCTTCAGCATCCCATGGTTCAAGCATTACCGCCCTAAGATAATAGACGAGTATGTAGATGCATATCGAAAAGTTGCTGAGAACTACGAGGACCTTTTACCAGGCGATACCAAAAGCAAAGAAGCTGAAAGAAGCTGGGGTTTGACCGCTCGGCTCAGGAGACGTTGAGAACAAAGATTCCTTTCTGCATATATCTTGATTATCAGCTTGCGCTGCATGAAAACCTTTTAAAAATGCATGAAGGCTTCGCCTATCTTTAAGCGAAGCCTAGAACGGGAAGAAGAACCTTAGCACGAGTACCGATCCGCCAACTATCGAAACTATGACTATTCCGATAATGAAGCCCATTGCAACCGGTATTCCTGTCC
>CAZWAU010000248.1:0-8805 GCA_964631995.1 uncultured Nitrososphaerota archaeon | reverse complement strand
ATGATTTTGATAAGATAGTCTCTTGGTACAACCCCGGCATGCAGAGATATGAGTTGACCGATCCGATTTTTTCAGGAACCATAAAGCTTGACGTACTGCGTACTGATGTACCACTTGCTTTTAATCTATAAACATAATGCCAAAGACATCTCCATTTTGTTGAATGATGTGCCTTGCAGTAGGAGAACTGAACACGCCTAGACGCGAAAGATTTGGTCATCAATAGACGACTTCTAGTTCCTTGCTTAATATGGTCGGGCACCAAAATTTTTCAATATATTCAACAACTAACCTTGTGCCTTCTTCATGGCTAACGTATGGCGGCATCGCTGGATTGTACATGGCATCTGTAAGATCTCTTACCAATGTTACATTTACCCCCCACCTGACCATCTGCTTGATACCAAATGATCTATTTAGAATGCACATGTTCGTATGTACCCCCATTATGATGAGATTCTTGATGCCCATTTGTTGCATGAGGCTATAGATCTCCAAACCATCATCCGATATCCAATCTTTCTCTTGGTCGATCTCAATTGCAGGATGTTGCCTGCTCCAGGCTTTGTACCATGGTTTCTCGCCCGTATCTGAGCCACCATCGGAGTCGTCTATTGGCAGGGGTGGGTCATCATGCGCCAATGGAGCTGGTGGAGGAACACGAGTAATTTCGAGCATCCTTTTTCTGGCGGGCGCTTCAGCATAGAAGTCCATAGTCTCGGAGGGTGCATGTATAATCTGCACCCCATTCCTTCTTGCGCAATCGATGACTTCGTTCATTCTGGGTGCCATTTCATCTACCCGCTCGCTCGCACCCCGGCTCCAGTGCTTATCCCACATGTCGCAGATCACGATGGCGGTTTCTGAAGCTCGGAACGACATGGGGGTCATAATAACTTGCCAGTAGATGTGACCGTTAACATCATGCTTGAGCGATTGGCTTTTGAGATTCAGGCGCAAATCCATGCTCTCAGCCATGTAAACTCCCCTGCTTAAACATTCCCAATTCAACAATGATCTCCTACATTACATTGGGGCTATCCTGCCCATGCCCATAAGTGATCGAATTCAACTTGTATTTCTATCAGATGGTGAATGCAATTGCTTTGCTCTCTGGGCATGAGAAATCATGAGGGACTAGCACAGGTAAATTCTGTAAGCTAAGAAAAACAAGATTTATTAGACCAGCCTCAAGGACTTGGAGAGGAATTGACCGAAAGACTTTACATTTTTGACAGTTATTTGAAGTCTTGTGATTCCAAAGTAAAGTTTGTCAATGGAGAAAAGGTCGTGTTCGAAAGGACTATTTTCCATCCACTCTCTGGAGGAGTTGCAAACGACCTCGGCACTGTAACACACTCGGGTATCATGCAAGGCATTGTCGATGTTACGGAGGATAAGAGCACCGGAGACATAATCCATACCTTAGAGGCAAAGCCTTCTTTCATGCAAGATGATGTCGTCACCATGGAGCTGGACTGGAACAGGAGATATACTCTGATGAAGCTTCACACAGCCGCCCACATACTCTCTTCGATAATGTACAAAAAATATGGCGCTCTTATAACCGGAGGGCACATAAACGTTGATTTAGCTAAGGATGACTTCAGCATCGAAAAGTCTGACAGAACAATCTTCGAGGAAGCGATAAGCGAACTCAACGACATAGCATCAAAAGCGATCGATGTCAAGATCTACTACATGCCAAGGGAGGAGGCCCTAAAAATACCTGGAATGGTTAAGCTTGCTGAGAAAGCTCCCCCCGCTTTGAGCGAACTTAGGATAGTCGAGATCCTAGGAGTTGATGTTCAGGCGGATGGCGGACCGCATGTGAGAAACACGTCAGAGATAGGGAAGGTTGTGCTTGTTAAAGTCGAAAATAAGGGAAAGGACAGGAAGAGGATATACTACAAGATAGCGGAATGAGCGAAAGATTTGGTGAATCTCTCTCTTCACCTTAACGAGATTAGGGAAGGCTTACGTCCAACTGCTGCAAGCCTTTAGCAAGAGGGAAAATTTAAGACTAGGATGCAGTTCTCATATGTTCGTTTATTCCCAGAAGGATGCTGGCGCGGCTTCTGGCCTGCCTTCCAGCTCTATTTCCACTACTGTATCTATTGGATCTGGTGCTCTTGCTGGCAGACCTCGGACGAACAAGCGGTCGCGCTGCTGCTCAAAGCTCAGCCTTTTTCCAGTTGCAAGCATGCGTACTCCAACAACTTTGTTTTTAATTCCTGCAACGCACATCTCCCGGCCTGGCCAGAACATGATGTGGATATACACAGTGTTGCCTTTTGCTGTGACCTGGCCAAGGTGCGCCTGGCCGAATGGTGCTGAACCAGCGCCGTAAATCGATTGTCCATTGAGCTTCAACCACCTTCCAATCGCCCGCAAACGGGTAGCTTGTGCGGTCGGTATCGTGCCATCAGGTTTTGGTCCAACATTGAGAAGGAAGTTTCCGTTTCCAGCCACGCATCGCACGAGGTTGCGCACAAGCTGCATTGGAGACTTCAGATTTGGATCTCCAGGGTGGTAACCCCACCACAGGTCATCTATCGTCATACACGTTTCCCAGGGGCGGTCAGAGCCCTGAATGTGCTGCTCAGGAGTATCGAGGTCCTCAGGCAATCCTGATCGGTTGTTTATCACGATCTCAGGTTGTAGGCTGCGAACCATCGCGTTAAGCTGATTGGAGCGCCAAGCTTCAGCGCTATGGGGCCATGCCCCATCGTACCACAGGATGTCGATCTTCCCGTACTGAGTCATGAGCTCCCTTACCTGAGCATGCACGTATTCTCTGAACTCCTCCCATCCTTTGGGGTTCTTCTCAGGGCCATCCCAATATGCTGGCCAGCGCCAATCCAAAAGCGAGTAGTAAAAACCGATTCGCATACCAGCTCTCCTGCAAGCATCGACATACTCGGATACAAAATCGCGCTTTGCCGCTGTCTTTACGGATGTGAAGTCCGAAACATGGCTGTCCCAAAGGCTGAAGCCATCGTGGTGACGTGTTGTGAGCACCATGTACTTCATTCCAGCTTCCTTGGCAAGCGTTACCCACTTGTTCGCATCGAATTTACTTGGGCGGAACTTTTCAGCGAGAAGGGCGTACTCCCTCTTTGGGATTCGCTCGCAATGCATCACCCATTCTCCACGGCCAAGAATCGAATACAATCCCCAGTGGATGAACATCCCAAACCGAGCTTCTACCCACCACTTCATCCTATCAGGAACGGTTTCCTTTGACATTTTTCACTCCTCTAACCTTTCAAGTTAATTGATTCAAACTTGTTATTTAAGCGTTGGCATTGTATACTGAATCATCTTTCTTGCTCTTGCCATTTTTATCCAGCTGATTTGCTCATCACATCTTAACAATTGCTTGCTCATTCCTGCTATTTGGAGCCACCTTTATCTGAATGATGGGATTATGTCCTCCGCAAAGGTGGTTAGGTCTTCATGAAACTTCCTAGAGATGAGTATGAAGTGTGAAATACCAATCTCGACATATTTCTCAATTTTTTCAACACATTGGCGTGGCGTGCCAACCAACCTATTAGATGAGAATCTCTCAAAATTTTCTCCATCAGACTTTCCAACTTTCCTTAAAACTTCCTGAAGATCATTGCCCAGAACTAACTCCCCGACCCAAGACTTTTTTATTCCATCGAAATCCCTGCCCGATTTTCTGCAGAATTTTCTTAAAAGTTCGATCTTTTCCTTGCATTCACTAGGGGAAGTGAACACTGTGTTAAATCCATCTGCAAATTCTGCAGTAACCTTGAGAAGCTTTGCTCCACCTCCGCCAACCCATATTGGGGGATGGGGCTTCTGGATCGGTTTTGGCCTGCATATGGCCTCGTTTATCGAGTAGTGCTTTCCCCTGTAACTTGGCCTTTCTTCGGTCCACATTTTCTTTATGATAGCCAAGGCTTCCCTCAGCTGCTCTATCCTCTTTGAAGCGCTTGGGAACTCGTAGCCATATGCTTTATACTCGTCCTCCTTCCATCCTGCACCTATCCCGAACTCAAGTCTTCCTCCAGACACTATATCGAGCGTTGCCGCTGTCTTTGCAAGTAGCGCCGGATTCCTGTAGGAGTTGCAAAGTACCAGACTTCCCAAGCGAATCGTGCTTGTAGCGGAGGCGAGAGCGCCTAAAGCCGTCAAGCACTCCAAAGTCTCACCACTCTCCCCCCAGATTAGATGGTCCATAATCCATGCCGAATCGTAACCAAGCCGCTCATATTTTAGGACAAGCTTCTTCAAGTCCTCTATTTCCAGGTAGTAGTCGAAGTCAACTCCAAACTTTACACTTGCCATCTCGCTCCTACTAAGATTTATTACTGGACTTATCTGCCTTACTTAAGAAAGGAAGAGTTAATGTGCGCTGATCAAATTTTTAAGTGCTTTGAAATCCTCATAGAGCACTTTCCTTAGGGAGTTGTCATACAAGGCTGCTGCTGGGTGGTATAGCGGCAGGTATAGGATACCTTCCTTCTCGATAACCTTTCCATGCTCTTCGCCTATGGACTTTCTGCCCATCAAGGAGTTCAAGGCCGAATTCCCAAGTGGGCATATTACATTTGGATTTATGAGTTTGATCTGTCTTTCCAAGTATGGCATGCAGGCCTTTATTTCGCCAACTCTCGGGGGCCTATTATTTGGAGGTCGGCACTTCACAACGTTCGTTATGAAGACCTCTTCTCTCCTGACACCTATGGATTCGAGGAGCTCATTGAGAAACTTTCCAGCCAGACCTACGAAGGGCTTGCCCTGAAGATCCTCGCTGTAACCAGGCGCTTCTCCAACGATCATAACCTTGGCATCTTCAGGTCCCTCTCCTGGAACCGCTTTGGTCCTTGTCTTAGAAAGCGGACAAAGGCTGCAACTCACTACCTGCTCAGCAATTTGATTCAGGCTGTCCATCCGTGTCCATCCACCCATGGACAGAGCATATGTATCTATCTTGCCTCCAGTTAATTTTTGTGGAAAACGTAACTTCTCCTTTTATATGCATATTATTGCCACTTTGAAAAATGACAGATGTCCTATTTGCGCATTCAAAAGCGATAAGCTTTTCCCTTCCATGCAATTTAGTAATTCCATGCAAAGCTGCCAGAAAATCGAAGAATCTTTTCGGAGGTTCGAATTGACAAGGAATTTCGAGGAGCCCGACAGGGTTCCTATCCTGATCGATGTCGGTGCTCCCTTCTATGCTAAAGTTCTCGGTTTCACCCTGAAGGACTACTACAGGGACCTTCAGATCTGCAAGTACGTCCAAGTTGAAGGATCGAGGTGGGCTTTGAGCAGATTGCAGGACGATAGGACCTATTCAATCAACCTAGATCAGGCGAGACCGGACATCGGTGCTGTGGCCGAGGGCATAGTGTTTGGCTGTAGTATCTCATTGCCTGACGAAGGCAATCCCTGGCTTTCCCCTTGGATACTGCCAAATCTGAGGAGCATCGAAGATATCGATGATCTTGAGGTGCCTGATCCTTCTAATTGCGTTCGAAGCCTACGGGCGCATTACCTTAGAGCCTTTGGAAAAGAGGTAGAGGCAAATGAGGCCCCGGCCATTCATCCCCCATGCTCTGCTGCAGGTTCGATAATGGGACCTGAGAGACTCTACACTTACCTATACAAATATCCAGATGCGATGCACAAACTTTTCAGCAAGTTGTTGGAAACTTTCTTCGAAATCACTGATTACAACGATAGGCAGAGAGGGGGAAGAACGGACAGCATAGGCTTATGCGACGATCATGCAGGTTACCTTTCCGTGGACATGTACAGGAGGTTTGTCCTCCCATACAATAAGAAGATCTATGAGAAATACGGATCTCATGGTAGAAGCCTGCACATGGATTCAAGGACAGACCATATAGCAAAGATAATACTAGATGAGTACCACATCCAAGAGATGGATCTTGGCGCGGCAACAGACATAGCAAAGGTGAAGGAAGTTTTCGATGGAAAGGTTATCTTTAACGGAAACTTGGATTCGAGGATCTTGGTAGCAGGGAAAGCTAGGCAGATAGAAGAAGCAACCGAGAAATGCATAAGGGCTGCGGCACCTGGTGGCGGATATGTTTTCGACTGCGGTGGAGAGACGTATGCGGGTATCGATCCTGAAAGGCTGGTCTATATGGTAAGGTATGCGAAAAAGATCGGAAAGTACCCGATTAGGTAGAGTTCGAGCGAATAGAGATAATTTATTTTCTGGTCAAAATATGTGAATGATAGTGCAAGTTGGTTGGAAGAATTTTAGGCTATGTATTATGCCAAGCTTTGTTTCTTGAGGGAAGACATAATTAAGGTGCCGATCGAATCTATGGCAGGGGTTGATTTCGTGACCGGCAGCCGGACGGGCGACGTGCTGTTCTCTCCATCTCCAGGAGAAAAGTTCAGGAAAGCCAAGCTCACGTTGAGGGACTCGATTGAAATCGAAACAAGCGTCGCCATGGGCTTGATTCGGGCGACGTATAAGGCAGAGCTTCGCGACTTGATTGATTATTCAAGCAAGGAAGAAACTCTTGAGCTGCATCTGCGCACCGCTAGTGGATCAACCCAGACTTGGTTGATTAAAACGCCGCAGATCGAGGACTGGATCAGCCTATTGAGAAGCCTCGGAGCACATGAGAAAACAGCTGTGGAGCAAACACCTGAAGAAAAAACGCAATTGCCCAAAGAACAGGTGCAGGGAGTTACAATGTCTTTCAAAGCAAAGCTGGCGCTGAGCCCTGGAAGATGGATGCCTGTCAATATACACCTGACGAACGAGTCCTTTCAGATTGAGACGATCGAGTTGTTTGGAATGATGCCAAGGTCAACGAAGGTGGCCGTCGAGATTAAAGCTTTGAAGTCATTCTCTCGATCGAATAGCGAACTCATTAAGCTCCAAATCGAGAGCAAACCAGGATATGGATTGGGAGAAGAGTGGTACATAACAACGAAGCAAAGGGACGAGCTGGCAAAAGCTCTTCTCAGCCTGGGCGTGAGGGAAGTCCAGAAATCAGAATAGATAGATTCAACGTACTTGGATGCAAGTTATTAAACCTTATTTTTGGCCATAAGTCTCTCCAGCTCTTTCCTCTCGTTCAGTAGCACCTCTTCGATAGTACTGCCAATAGCTTTCTCATCTCCTTCGCACTCTATCGAAAGGTACCTGTCATACCTCATCTCGGCCATCGCATCCAAGATTTCCTTGTACTTGACCTTACCCTTGCCCATCGGTACCCATGAATAATACTTCCCTCCGTACTCGAAGGAGCCTGGTGCTCCACATGGTACTTCTCCAACATCTTTTACATGCATATGTAGAATCCTTCTTCCAAGCATTTGAACATCTCTTGCTCCGAACTCTGCATTGTTGGCAACCATGTTTCCCGGATCGTAGATGACGCCAACATTATCCCTTCCAACCAAGTCGATATATCGAGCAGCTTCTTCTGCCGTTTCGATAAGCGAACCGAAATGTATCTCGACCAGAAGGTTTATTCCAGGATCGATATCAGCAAAATTTGATAGAAGCTGAGCACTTCTTTTTACATTGCCCGCTTCCTTTGGTCCAGCTATGGCTCTAAGTGAAGGGCACTCTAAGATGTTCGCTAAGGCAATGTACTTCTTGAATTCTTCCATCTGTTTTTGAATCTCATCTTCTGAAATTCTATTGAGGCCCCGTCCTCCTATGTATGTTGATATGGCGCAACATTTCAGGCCATAATCATCTAGGCTTCTTTTGATCTCCCTAGCCTCTTCGTGTGGCATCGAGGCTGGGACATGCCTTCCAGCCCAGCCATCGCTGTAGAGTTCTACAGCCTTATAACCAGTTCTTGAAGCGACATCTATCGCATACTTCAAAGGCTTTTTAGCAAGTGTTATGGTATCAAGCGCGACCTTCAAATTTGTCAAGCTTCAGCTCTTTAAAACTGGATATAACGTTTATTGGTTTCAATATAAGATAATGCTTTAGCAAGTTTGGCACCGAGCATCGAAATATCTCGCATGGAAGGTACTTAGCTGTAGCCTTTCCTCCTGATTGCTTCTTGTGCCACTCTAGAACGACTTGCTGAATCCTTGTCCAGATATATCCTAACCTTTGGAAGAACATGTGGCTGGCGTAATCCAGATGCTGGAACATCCTCAGATATTTTACCATCCAGAGTTTGACTAACAGCATCTGCCTTGAAAAGCCTTGGAACTATGATGTAAATACTTCTTGCATTATAAATTGGGGGGAGCGTAAATGTAAGAGCGTGGGTTGGGACATCCTCCAATCTAGCGAATTCTCCATCTTCCACCTGCTGCTGACGTGAGATTTCAGATGGCCTAACTACTTTCACAACCCTTGGCTCGTCGAACTTTGCATCTGGGGCATCGTTGAAGGCTATATGTGGATGCTTTCCTATCCCTCCAACAACGATGTCGAAAACACCTCCAGCGTCGGTGAATTCTTTTGTGATCTCATCCAAGTGTCTCTTAGCTTCACTCTCAAGTTTTCTAGTTAGCTCTTCAACTACGTTCTTGGGTGCTGAGCTCGCTATAGCTCTCCTGAGCATTACAGCTGTCTCAAAGGCTACCCTATCGTCAAAATAATGGATGTTCTCCCTTTTCATCGCCAAAGGTTCGAAAAGCATCTTTCTCAATATCTTGCCAAAAAGTTGTGGAGCATTTGGCTCAAGTCCCAAGTACTCATCCATATGAAAAGCTATTATCTTTCCAGTATCAACCTTCTCAGCTCCGGTACTTTTCTTGATAATATCGATCATAGCCTTCCATGTGGAGTGCTGAGATGGGGCAGAA
>CAZWAU010000247.1:0-20702 GCA_964631995.1 uncultured Nitrososphaerota archaeon | reverse complement strand
GCGTTAAGGAGGCTGGGACAGCTTCCCACCTTGAAAACGATGTATCCCAGAAGGCCCTGCCTCCTGTCGAGCTCCTCACAATCTCGGCCAGATTGAAGGTCTCGGCTGCTGGGACCTCGCCCACAACATAAGTCAGGTGTTCTTTCTGCTGGACATCCAAAATTTTCCCTCTAAGTTGCGAAACGATCCTAGTAATAGTGCCAACTAGATCTGCCGGCACCCTGACATCCAGCCTCAGGATCGGCTCCAACAAAACCGGATTAGCGAGCAGTGTTGCAGCATAGATGGCCCTCCTCATCCCAGGTATTATTTGAGCTGGGCCATGATGGGCCGGATCCTCGTGTATGCTTGCATCCTCAAGCTTTACCTTCACTCCCCTCACAGGCTCCCTCGCAAGCACCCCTTCTGCCATCGAATCGATAAATCCGATCCTGATAGATCCTCCAACTTCCTCCAACCGCTGGACGCCTTTGGTAACGTCAACCAATATGCTGAAGCTGTCCGTTATGCTCCAAACACCCCTGGCTTCCTCTGTTTCCCAGCCCGCCTTTCTGAGAAGCTGCGCTTGTAGTTTCTTGTCCATCATCTCGGTTATCTCGCCATTCATCAGCAGCTTCATCACTTCTTCTTCCAGTGGCTCTACGATTACCGATATCTTGTTATGTCCATTTGGACTTCGAGCGACAACCGGTCCTGCTCGGCCACGCACACTCTCCCTGTAGACGATGATGGGCTCCGAAGTTACGATATCCAAACCTTCCTTCCTTATCAATGTCGTCGCTATCTCCAGGTGGAGCTGGCCCATGCCCGAAATCAGGAACTCACCCGTCTTCTCATCGATCTTAGTCTTGATGTTAGGATCCTCGATGCTTAGCCTCCTCATCACGTCAACCAGTCTTGGCAGATCCTTAGGATGCTTGGGCTCTATTGCCAAAGTCATGACGGTTTCCGAGACATAACGGACCGTCTCAAATGGAATCATGTCCTTCAGTGATGCGATCGTTTCGCCAGAACGAACCTCCCCCAGGCCAAGAAGAGCTGGAATGTTTCCAGCAGGCAAAGAACCTACAACCTCCCGGAATGGCCCCATATACAAACCAACTTGTTGGACTCGTCCACTCCTCTTTGAGTTAACTAAAAAAACCTCGTCGCCCTCGGTGACTGTACCACTGAACAATCTGCCCGTTGCCACGATACCTGCTGACGGATCGACACGTATATGCGTCGTTGCCATTACCGTTGGGCCTTTCTCATCACAGCTCATCAGGGCCTTTCCGATATCGCTCTCGAGGTCGCCCCTCCAGATCTTTGGTATTCTATATTTCTGAGCCATGTGGGGTGGAAGTACATTCTTTATAACCATTCCCAGAACCGCTTCATGGAGAGGGATCAATTTAGCTAGGTCCTTCTCAGCGCCTTTCTCATAGGCGGAAACGATTTCTGTGAATTTCAGGCCCTTCTTGTTCATTATATCATATGTGAAAGCCCAGCGATCCTTGGCACAACCGAAGACGACGGTTCCAGCAAGTGGATTGACTCTCCAACCCTCTCGAAACTCGGGTTCGCAATACAGCTCGATCAGGTGATTAAAGTCGCGGATGATGTTTGTAAGTGTCTTCAGTATCTGATCGGATGATAAACGAAGCTCCTTGATCAACCTATCGATCTTGTTTATGAAGAGCATTGGCCTGACCCTTTCTTCAAGAGCTTGCCGGGTCACAGTTTCGGTCTGTATCATGACACCTTCCACCGCATCTACAACAACCACAGCGCCATCGATCGCCCTAAGCGATCTGGTGACGTTGCCCGTGAAGTCGATGTGGCCCGGAGTGTCATGCAGGTTGATGAGGTAAGGAGTTCCCTCTATCTCATGGTATAGCGAGATGTTGGCAGCCTTTATCGTCATCTGCCTTTGCTGCTCTAGGTCCATGTAGTCTAAGGCTAGAGCCTCCCCAGCCACGGTCGGAGAAAGAAGCCCAGCTGCAGCTAGGAGGCTGTCGGACATCGTCGTCTTTCCGTGGTCTACCATCGCCGCGAGAGTTTAAGCTCCCTGCGTGTGCGCTATGACCCCAAGATTTCTTACCTGATCTTTGTTATTGGCGATCTTCAGTATGTCCGACGTCGTCTTGTATCTTGGCATGGTGAATCACCTCACTGGGCTTATCGATGGCCATTTGAATCCGGCTCAATAATAAATGTTGCTGAAAAACGGTAGCAACTTTCGCAAAGGTACTGTTTGACGCCATGGATTCGAACACAAGAGCTTTTTACATAATATCCAAAGGACATATGCCTTTGGCAAGTTCCTTGAAGGGCCTCAAGATTCAAGCTCTTGCACTTTACGGCTCCATTTTGCATCAGTTTACTTCACCAATTGAGGGACCGCCAATACTGAAGAAATGAATTTACTTGTCAATTTGGAACCAAAGGGTATGGTAGAAGCAATTTATTGGTGATTGATTTGACCAACTTGAAAAGGAAGGTATAAAAAATGGCACCATGGGCTCAACCATCAGCACGGGAGAGCACTCTCTCGTTTTAGGATCTAAATCGCCGATCGGGGCTACCCATCATGAATCGGCAGAATCGTTCAGCTATCGTTTTGGCAGGAGGCTTTGGGAAGAGGCTCCAAGGGTTTGAAAAATGTCTTCTCGAAGTTTCGGGGATCCCGATGATCAAGCTTGTCTTAAGCGCTGTTAATGAAGTGTGTGACGAGATAGTGGTTTCAGTAAATAGCCCTTCACAGAGGATCAGGATCGGCCCAATTCTTGATAATACTACTGTAGTCTATGATTCCCTTGTGGATGTAGGTCCATTGGAGGGAATAAGGCAAGCCTGCAGGGTCTTGACCCACAATGTTACCGCCATCGTCGCTTGCGACATGCCCCTTCTAAACCCGCGGGTCATCGAGTATCTTTTCGCCCAAATTGGGTCTCACGATGGCGTCATGCCTATGTGGCCAGATGGAAAGCTCGAACCTCTTTGCTCTGTCTTTAAGAAGCAAGGTCTAAAAAGCTCTGTGGAAAATGCCATACTGTCCAATATTAGGAAGATAGTAGATGCCTTCACAGAACTTGATATTCACTATGTTGAAATGAAAGAGCTGGAGAACATAGATCCAGGGCTGCACACATTTGTAAATGTTAATGACAAAATCAGTCTTGAGAGGGTCAGGAGCATAGCTGGCAACCTTCAGGGATTCGGAAGGCACAGCGCTTCGCCAGATATTTAAGCTTGAATCGACAAGCTTTTGCTAGGAGATCTGCCATACTAAGTTGAACGAAATGAAACCATTTGGGGCCCTAATGTCATATGAAGAGGCATTAGAGAAGATGCTCAACAATACAGTGCCAATCGAAAGAAAAGAGGAAGTGTCGGTAGAGGTATCAAACTCGAGGGTTTTGGCAGAGGACATTGTGGCAAGCATGGATGTTCCTCCTTTCGACAGAGCGGCAATGGATGGATATGCCGTGATCGCGAAGGACACCTATGGTGCAGGAAACTTCAACCCTGTCAGGCTGAAGATTCTAGGAATTGTGTATGCAGGGGAAGCGCCGAAAGGAAATGTGCGCAACGGAGGGTGCATGCGCATAGCAACTGGCGCAAAGATTCCTAGTGGCGCGGACGCCGTTGTCATGGTAGAGTCTACGGAGCAGGTTGGAGATGATGAGGTCAACATTTTCAAACCGGTTTATCCAGGTGCAAATATCTCACCTGCTGGCGAGGACATATCGAAGGGCCAGATGGTCCTCTCCTCTGGCGAAACCCTGACGCCGAGCAAAGTGGGCGTTCTAGCAGCTCTTGGCATTAGGAAAGTAATGGTCTACGAGAAGCCGAAGGTTGCAATCATTCCGACAGGAGCTGAGATAGCCAAACTCGGTGAGGATTTGGCTGAGGGCAAGGTCTATGATATCAACTCCTACACCATTAGTTCGGTAGTAAACGAGAACGGCTGCATTCCGATTAGGTTTGGCATAGTGCCGGACATGGCCGAAAAGCTCAAGGCAGCCATAAATGAAGCCATATGCAACGACCTCATTGTTCTTTCGGGTGGAAGCTCTGTTGGAGAACGCGATCTGCTCTATAGCACACTGAGCGAATTTGGCGAAATCCTTTTTCATGGTGTGCAGGTTAAGCCCGGAAAACCTACATTGTGCGCCAGGGTCCGCGAAAAGCTGGTAATAGGAATGCCTGGATATCCAACATCATGCTTGAGCAACTGTTACCTTTTCCTCATTCCGGTACTCAGAAAGCTCGCGAGGCTTGGGGAGAGGAAGCAAATGACCGTAAGGGCTCGAGTCTCTAAGAGAATCGTCTCGACGCTTGGTAGGGTTCAGTTTCTAACGGTAAAGCTCGATGGGGATATCGCCATACCCGTGTACAAGGAGTCGAGTGCCATAACTTCCATGAGCCAGGCACACGGTTACATCCGAATACCTGCCAATGTCGAAACCATAGAGAAGGGGGAAGAGGTCGAGGTCATCTTGTTTTAGACTCTGACAAAATTCGATAGTTTAAACTTTCGCAATCCAGCTCTCAAGCAATGCCAGGTGGCTAGTCGTTTTCCAAACATTCGGCAAATTTGCTTGTAGATTGGAGCCTGTTTTCGACCAAAAAGATTCAAATCGCCGGACAGACATTGGACGGGCAGGGAAAGCGATGAGATCAACACCAATTGGTATTGTGATGTTAAATGACGAAAGGGAGCACGTCTATACTAAGAACAACCAGGATTGCATGAGGGTTGTCCAGCAGTGGGCTGAAATAATCAAAAGAGGCTTGAAGAACATAGATGGAACAGCACCTCAGGTTATAACGGGATCTGAGATAATTACCTCTACTAGGGTTGCGCAGAAGGTGGGTGAGGAACTTTCGAGGGCTAACTGCAAGCAAATCGTAATGTGCTATTACGTTTGGAACTTTCCTTTCCTAGTTTGGCCTTTCATCAACAGCGTGGGAAAGGACAAGCCTATCCTCAGCCTCTCCAACAACAGCGGCGAGTTCCCCGGTAATGTCGGATTGCTTGCTACAGATGGAGCTCTGCGCCAGGCAGGTGTAAGGACGCACAGGATAGTTGGCGACATGGACGATCCAAAAGTACAGGCTCAGGTTATCGACTGGATCCGTGCCGCTGAGGCACTTACGACGATGCGTAATGAAGTTTATGGGTTGTATGGTGGACACTCCATGGGAATGGAGACAGGATACTACCATCTTGTGCCGGTCCTCAAGACCTTGGGCGTCACGGTGCGCCAGATAGACCAGCTCCTCCTTGTCAAGAAGATGGAGGATGTGGACGAGGGTGAGGTTGAGAAGGGCTTCAGGTGGTTTACGGAGCTTCTTGGCAACCGAATAAGGTATGATGGAAAGATGCTGACGCCCGAGACGCTCAAGAAGCAGATCAGGCTCTACCTCGCGATGAAAGCCGTCAACGAGGAGAAGGGTTTCGATTTCTGCGGCCTAAAAGGGCAGAGGGAGCTAACTGAATTCGTTTGCCTGGGTGATGTGGCAGAGATGTTGATGAACGACCCTTACGATTGGAATGGACCGAAGGAGCCAACGGTATGCGCCACAGAGGCAGATGCCTTCGCAGCTCTGACAATGCAGATATTAAAGTACATCAGCGGAGGCCTGCCTGTCCTTTTCATGGATGTCCGTTTGTACCACCCCGATAAGGGCATATGGGACTGGTGCAACTCAGGAAACCACGCTAGCTGGTATGCTTCTAGGAGCATGGACCCGAAGGAGAACTTCAAGAAGGTAACCTTCCACCCTGCACTAGAGTTTTACTTCAAAGCTGGAGGGGCTTCAGTAGAGTTTGACGCCGCCCCTGGAGAGATGACCTTCGCTAGGATGGCTGTTTGGGACGACAAGCCGTATATGGTCATAGCTTTGGGAGAGAGCCTCGATCTTCCTCCTGATGAACGCAGGGCATTGAACGCTCAAACGAATCCCACCTGGCCCCATGTTCACGTTAAGCTTCACTGCGACTTCAACGAGTTCATCACCTTATTCCCATCAAACCATGTCTTGGGGATCATCGGTAACAGAGTTAGGCCTCTGACATATTTTTGCGAGATCTCAGGCATAGTTCCTGTCGTCCTTGGTCCTGAGGCCAAAGATAGAATCCAACCGATATGGGAGCGCCTGTAAGGCAGCTGAGCTAAGATGAGCCTAAGGGTTTGAGTTCGATCCCAATAATGGCAAGTCTTAAAGGACGAAATTGCGACCGATAAGGGCATGCCGGAAAAGACCCGAGTCGGATTCGTTGGCTGTGGAGGAATAGCGGAAGAGCACCTAAAGGGCCTAGCAAAGAATCCAGATGTGGCAATCGTCGGCTTCTGTGACATTAACTTGGCGAGAGCCGAAGAGATGGCAAAGAAGTATGGAACTGATGGCAAGGTGTTTGACAAGGCAAAAAACATGTTCGACGAAACAAATTTGGATGCAGTTTATTTCTGCCTGCCTCCATTTGCGCATGGCGCCGAGCTTGAGGCTGTAAAGAGGCGCATCCCGTTTTTCGTAGAAAAGCCCATCAACCTTCACCTGGAACAGGCCAGGAAGATATCGGAGGCTGTGAAGGAAAAGAGGCTACTGACAAGCGTAGGCTACATGAATCGCTACAGGAGAGGTGTGCAACTCGTCAGGGATCTGGCCAAAGAAGACCAACCAATACTTCTGCTTGGTGGGTGGATAGGTGGCACACCAAAGCCTGAAGGTGGAGCGATCTGGAGTTGGTGGATAAGGAAAGGGAAGAGCGGAGGGCAGTTCTTGGAGCAGGTAACCCACACCGTAGACCTTGTGAGGTACATATGTGGGGAAGTTTCCGAGGTGCACGCGTTTGCAGCAAAAGGTCTGAATGCAGGAGTTCCACAAGGGTACGACATTGAGGATGCTAGCGTCGTAAACTTAAAGTTCAAGAATGGAGCAGTAGCGAACCTTTGGGCTTCATGCTCAGCGAACGCAGGAGGGGGAGGTGTCAGCCTTAGCATCTATTGCAACAACATGACGGCCATCTTCACAGGCTGGGAACACTCACTGCGCTTATTGCGCAAAGGTATCGAACCGGAAGAGATCAAGGGAGAAGGGGAGATATTTGCCATCGAGGACAGCGCTTTCATCAAGGCGGTCAGAGATGGAGACCCGTCCAAAGTCTTATGCCAATATGCAGATGGATTGAAGACGCTGGAGATAACAGTCGCTGCTAACCAATCTATGAGGACAAAACAACCTGTCAAACTTCCAATAGCAACAAGAGCTCCCCATATTGCAAAGAAGAGGAGAAAGTAGAAAGCACCTATTCAAGCTCCGGACTAGCAAAAAGCGGAAAAGCTATTACAATAGCTAGACCCTTTCTGAAGTGTGACAATCTGCAGCGTATATGAACTCGATACTCCAGCCCTCATCGTAGATCTGGATCTCCTAGAAAGCAACATAAGGAAGATGGCAGAGTTCTTCGAAAAAAGAGAGGCCAGGTTGCGGCCACATGTGAAGACGCACAAGTGCCCAGAGATAGCGCTTAGACAGTTGAAAGCGGGTGCTCAAGGCATAACCTGCGCAAAGCTTGGTGAGGCGGAGGTGATGGCGATGCATGGCATAGAAGACATTCTGATAGCTAACCAGATAGTCGGCAGGAGAAAGATCGAGCGCCTTCTGAAGCTTGCTGAACGATGTAATGTGATTGTCGCAGTCGACGAGCCTTCGAATGCTAAGACGATCTCCGACATGGCCCAAGCTGCTGGAAAGAGGATCGACGTTCTTATCGAGATAGATGTTGGCATGGGAAGGTGTGGCACGAAGCCTGGCATGGAGACCCTTTCACTAGCAAGACAGTTGGACAAAATGGGTGGCATTAACTTGAGGGGCTTAATGGGATACGAGGGCCATGCAGTTTACATAGAGAACTTCGAGGATAGAAAAAAGGAATGCTTGAAGGCTCTCGAGAGATTGCTCAGCACGAAGTCTTTGTTGGAGAAGAGTGGGTTCGAACTGGATATCGTGAGTGGAGGCGGGACCGGGACATACGAAATTACCGGCTCATGCCCAGGCATTACGGAGGTTCAGGCCGGATCTTATGCCACAATGGATGCCAGATACAAGAAGATTGTGCAGGAATTTGACTGCGCTCTCGGAATTTTGACGACCGTCATAAGTTGTCCAACATCGGAAAGGGCCGTTGTAGATGCTGGCATGAAATCGATCACGGCAGAGTTCGGTCTTCCTGTAGTGAAGGGCAATAAAGGAGCTATAGTTTCAAGGTTGAGCGAGGAGCATGGGATTCTCACCCTAGAGGAAGGGGCAAGGCTCTCATTGGAGGACAAAATGGAGCTGGTTCCAAGCCATAGCTGTACGACCATCAACCTTCATGATAAAATGTATGCTGTTCGAGATGGGAATGTTGAGTATGTATGGAAAATCGAGGCTAGAGGCAAGTCAAATTAGGGTTCGAAATTACCTTAACCTATTTCAGCAAGTCCGATCAGGTCGGAGAGCGAATCTATCTCCACATCTGGAAGCTCTTCACCTTTACTAGGTCTTTGGTTCTTGAAGATTCCCCTCAGAACTCTTACTGTAAACATGCCCAACCTCTTCGCTGGAATGATATCGTTGTCGATGCGGTCACCAACCATCACAGCTTCCTCCGGCCTGCAGTTTGCTGCCTTGAGGGCGTAGGAGAAGATTGCCTTGTCGGGCTTTGCAACCTGTAGCTCATCGGACAATGCATAGACGGAAAGGTATCTAGAGAAACCGAATAACCTCAACCTGTCCCTTGAGCCTGGAAGCTGGTTTGCGATAACTCCAAGTTTATACCTATGGGAGAGTTGGCTTAGGACTGCCAAGGCCTCGGGATATGGCTCATCTAGATTTCGAACATTCCTCCAGATCTCGCCATAGATCGCATTCCCTATTCCCTCATCTGGCGAGAGCGAGGAGATGATGGCACGCGTCACAGAACCAAAACCGCGGGCTGCTTCCAGCTGGACCCTTTCAATCGCCTCGAGGGAGATTCCAATCCCGTAGCTAGCAAGGAGGCCTTGGATTGTCGATGCAAGGTGCTTCAATGTTGCCTCCTCATTGACCAGAACCCCTCCCATGTCAAAGAAGATCCACCTCAATTCAAGGTACCTCTCTTTCAATTTCCCGCTTGAGGAGAGCTGGCGAAGCCATCTGTCATGGCTGAGATAATCAGAAGCCCTTAATTACTTATTCTTGTACCCATGTGATGTTGAGGCTCTATGAAAAAAGAGGATGTGAAGAGATACATAAGGTCTGCCCTTGACGATATGAGGGTTGTCGACAATCACGAGCATCTTGGTGAACCATTCCTTTCCAAGGCGGGTCATGAGGCGGATCTCCCCTACTTCATCGCCAACGCATATCTATACGGTGATTTAGTGGCTGCTGGTCTTCCAGAAAAGGCATTGGACATTGAAAAATTTGCATATCTGAAGACAGGCGAGGACAAGGCAGCCGAGATTTGGAATCAGATGAAGCCGTTTCTCGAAAAGGTCCGGAACACCATTTACTATAGGTTTCTCTTGATAGCCTTTAAGGACCTGTATGGATTTGAGGGAGATGAAATCGAGGACAAAAACTGGGCGGCCTTGTCTCAAAGGATTCGGGAGAAGAGCAGAAGCCAGCTAAAATGGTCCCTCGAGGTCTTGGATAAGATGAAAGTTCATAGGATGATCCTCGACATAAGTGGGGCAAGTAGGATCAACACAGAGATAGTTAAAGACGAAAGGCTCAAACAGGTCGTGAGGATGGACGACTTTATTACAGGAAATCTGAAATCTGCAACTGAATTCCTCGGTAGGAGCATTAGGACGATCGATCATTATCTTGAAGCATTGGAGGAGGCTGTAAAAGTTGCGGTTAAGCAAGGCGCAATAGGTATTAAGTCTGGGCTGGCCTATGAGAGGGAACTCGTTTACGAAAAGGTTTCTAAATCGGATGCCGAGAGGGTGTTCACATCCGGCTTGGAGAGGGCATCCTCTGCGGAAAGAAAGGCATTCCAGGATTTCATGATGCACGAGGTCTGCGAACTGTGTTCAAAGTACAAACTTCCTTTTCAGATACACACCGGGCTTCAGGCAGGGAATTATAACACGATATCAAACGCAAATCCAACTCACTTAACAAACTTAATCAGGGAGTTCCCAGAAGTTCGATTCGACATCTTCCATGGCGGATACCCGTATTTGATGGAGGCTGGGATCCTAGCAAAGTATTTTCCGAATGCCTACGTAGATGCATGTTGGCTAGCTCATATATCGCCAACAGCCTATAAGCGGGCAATATCTGAGTGGTTGGAGATAGTTCCAGCAAACAAGATCTTCGCCTGGGGAGGAGACCATGGCATAATAGATTGGTCATACGCCTCCCTTATGCTCGCCAAGGAGTTGGTTGCAGATGTTCTAGCTGAGAAGGTTGCCTCTAACTACTTCGGCGAGGAGACGGCGATCGATGTTGCGGAAAGAATAATGGGAAAAAATTCAATGGAAGTCTACAACATCTAGGAATCTTCGATTGTTCGATAGCAGCGATGGCACCCCATTTTGAGCAAAATGATGCTTAACCGATTTCCTTACAAAGAGGACCAGATAAGGCATGATGAGCTTCTCTTTTGTGCATGATTGAAAAGCGCAAGATCATTGCAGGATTGGGGTTGATTTATGGCCTGGATGATACACGTCTGTAGCTTGTTCAATAATTCCCGATCATCTCTACATTTATTTGCGGGCAAACGAAGTCTTAATAGCGGAGAAATTCTTACCTTGGAATTATGAATCTCAGAGAAAGGTTTCTGCGCACATTCCACTTCAAAGAAGTGGATAGGGTACCTGATTACGAGTTTGGATATTGGACCGAGACGATCCAAAGATGGCACAGAGAAGGCTTGCCGCTCGAAAGGGACAACAACAGGGATGTCGAATTGTACTTTAAGCTCGAAGGTTACGACTGCTCTGAATTCGTCCCAGTTATAACCGGATTCTGGCCCAATCTGCCAGGAAGGATTTTGAAGGAAACGGAGGACATGGTTGTTGTCGAAGATGGCATGGGTGGCATCTATGAGCAAAAAAGGTGGGTTTCCTCTGTGCCCCACTATACGCGTTACCCTTTGAAGAACAGAGATGATTGGGAGAAGCTCCGTTCCTTCTTCAATCCCGACACGCCTGGAAGGTTTCCGCTCAATTGGGAAGAGATCGCCAAGAGCTACAGGGAGCGTGACTTCCCTCTTGGCATAAGCATTGGAAGCCTGTACGGCTGGCTACGGAACTGGATGGGAGTTCAAAATATCTCGATGGCATTCTATAGAGATCCCGATTGGATAGCCAAGATGATGGATACACTGACTGAACTCTGGCTTAAGGTCGTCCAGAAGGTCCTTAATTCGGTGCGCGTAGATTTCGCAACTTGGTGGGAGGACATGTGCTACAGCAGGGGGCCTCTTCTGTCTGTGAAGCTTTTTGAAGAGTTCATGGTACCGCGGTACAAAAGGGTGACATCACTTCTCTCAGAATATGGCGTAGATATCAACATTCTGGATTGCGATGGCAGAATCACGGATCTGGTGCCAGGTTGGCTAAAGGGTGGGATAAATTGCATGTTTCCCCTCGAGGCTGCGCATACAGATGCTTATGAACTCAGGGAGAATTTTGGCAAAAAGGTTCTGCTGATTGGTGCAGTCAACAAGTTGGCGTTAATGAAGGGGAAAGACGAGATCGATCGCGAAATCACTAGATTGGCACCACTCCTTGAACAGGGTGGTTACATTCCAACAGTTGACCACAGAGTTCCGCCAGAGGTTTCGCTTGAAAACTACGTTTACTACCTGAAAAAGAAAAGGCAATGGATTGGAAGAACGGACGTGTAGAAAAGTTACTCATTCCAAAAGCTAGCTAACCGAATGAATATGGTGTTCCTTTGGTTTGGATATTTTCCCTTATCTTTTTTAACTTTTCTGGCAACAAACCAAGCCTTGCACTCCTCTCCCTAACCTTCTGGACCATTCGCCTAATATCAACCTTCATCGGGCAAACTTCAACGCACTTTCCGCACTGAAGACATGAGTAAGCCTGCATAGCTGCTTTCTCGATGCCGGCTGTGAATAATGTCCAAGGGATGCCCATCCCACCCATGTAAACTGATTCACCATACTCTTGGGCGATCACATTCCATACTGGACAGTTCAGTAAACAAGCTCCGCATTTGATGCAAACGAGCGCATCGTTGAAGTCTTGATCTGCCAGCATCTCGCTTCGACCGTTATCAAGCAAGACAACATCTATTTCTCTGGGGCCACACGCAGGTCGGACCGACATCCTCTCGATATCGGAGGAGCTTGATATTCCAGTTATGATCGAGACGTATTGCGTGAAGCCGCTGCCGGTCGTGTAATAAGGCATGACTTTTGTGTAAAGATCTGCCAAATCTCTGTCTGGAAATATCTTCTCTATACCCGCAACGACTATGTGCTTCTCCGGCCAACTCGTAACGATCCTGTCGTTGCCCTCGTTCGTCACGATATAGATGCTTCCTGTGTCGGCAGTAATAGCATTTGCTCCGGATATCGCCACCTTCGTTTTCAGGATTTTGCTCTTAACAAACTCCCTTATGAAAGCCACAAGGTTTTCTGGGTCAGGTCCAAGATCCCTTCCAGCCAACTTGCCGAATTCATCAGCAAACTTCTCCTTCGGCGTAGAGATACAAAGGCCTGTTGGATGGGCAGCTTTCCCATGCGTCAGTTGGAGCAAAACAGCACCAACATCGGTCTCCCAAACCTCTACTCCTTTGCTTTGAAGGAACTCGTTAAGTCCTATCTCCTCAGTCGTAAGGCTTTTAACTTTCATCACAAGTTTCTCACCTTCAAGAAGGCTGTAAACGATTTTCCTCGCTTCCTCTGCTGTCTTAACATGGAAGACTTTCATGCCATTGAAACTCATCGCTTCCTTGGCACGTTCAACGTTCTCGGAGAGATTTTTTAGAGCTGACCTCCTTCTCTCCTCCAAAGTCTTGGCCAGTTCAGGTATGTTTTGCAGCCTTTTGATCCACTGTTCCTTCTTACTCTCATAGTTTTTCACAGCTTTCCTTATCGACGCTTGAAGTTGGTTGTCCGATGCTGACTCCGATATTCTTGTGAAATAACTATCGAAGTCAACCATTCTTCTTCAGCCTTCCGTAGACATAGGAAGCAAGATCCATTACCTGGATGCTCTTGCCAGAGCTTTCCCTTCTGGAAGCAGCAACGGAAAGGTTGAAGAGGCAAGATGGGCATGCAGTAATTAGCTTCTCAGTTCCAATAGGCTCGAAGTCATTTTCGATCTTGGTCTCAGCGATCCTTATCGAAAGCTCTGGCGCAACGATGAGCATCAACCCACCAGCGCCACAGCAGTTCGCTTGCCCTTTCGTCGCAATCGGCTCAACAATATTGGCAAAGTTGCGCAACACCTTCCTTGGGGACTCATAATCTCCACCCAACCTGCCTAGGTCACATGGATCGTGGTACGAAACATTCTCCTTTGCAAAGTTGCCAATACTTTCTAGGTGCTTGGAAAGTATTTGGGAAAGGTGGTGAACTTCCGGTGTTTGGAAACCCATCTTCGGGTACTCGTCCTTAAAGACGCGGTAGCAACCGGGACACTCGGTGACGAGCTGCTCGGCTCCATGAAGTTTCTTGGCTGTTAGCTCAGCCACCTTTTTAGCCGCTTCCCCTTCTCCAGCGAGGATCAGTGGATATCCGCAACAACCTTCATCGTTAAGCACCTTAACTTCGTAGCCTAGCATCTTTAGAAGATCGATATGGTTCTCAATATCTTTGGGATATCTGGCCCTGAAGGTACATCCGCCCCAATAGTACAGCTCCGCCATCGAACCTAACTTCCTGCAGCTTCGCGAGGGTGCCCATATTTCAGCTTTTTCCGCATCGGATAAAAGCTGCGAAGGCCATCGTTATCGTCAAGGCTGAAAGCGCTGCAAGAAGTGGAGCTGGATTTTCAACCGTTCCGAAGCCTGTCGGCAGAGCACTCATGACAAGTGCGGTCAAAGGAGATACAAAAAGGCTGATCATTATGCTGTAACCGATCGTCTCTATATCCTCAAGCCCACCACAGGGATAGAGCAATCCAACGATGCAGAAACCAGGTAGGAAAGCTATGAGCAACAGACTCAGAGCGACACGGACGAAGATGTAGGGCACACTAGTGCTTATGGGCGAGAGGATTAATATATCTGCAAGCAAAACAGGCAGCACGACCAAGATCAGTCGTGTCAAGCATCTCCTGGGCTTCCTTCTTTTATCTCGATTCGAAGATATAGCGGATCCTTTTCCCATTTCACCATCCTCTGCTCAAGAACTCATACATCTCGTCGTCCTCGCTTATCATATCGTACATTCCAAGAGCTTCGGCTATTTTTTGAGCCAGGATGTGGTAACAGTAAGGCACAAAACCACTTATGACAAGGAAGTAGAAGTCCTCGCACGAGCAGTATTCTGCCTCACGAAGGACCATGTACTCCCTCGAGCGGCCCACCACTATCCACCTTTCCCTTCCGGAGGGCATGTAAACGTACTTCTTGACCTTCTTCGTTTTCACAGCCCTAATGGCCCTCGATGCCCTTTCCCCGAAGGCTTCCTTGAGCCTTCTGGTGGCCCATCTTGTGAGCTTGTTTTCACGCTCTATAGCGTCGCAAATCCTTTTCAACTCTTCAGTGCTGCCCTGCAACAGATACTTCCGCGAAACGGACAAGGAACTCGAATATATATGGTTCAACCTCAAATCCCAGATCCAGCTCTTCTGGTAGAAGACGCTCTAATCGTGGCTGATTTGCATCTTGGCTTCGAGGGGGAGCTTAGAGAGAAGGGGATAAGGATCCCTTCCCAGACAGATCGGATATTCCAGAAACTGGTCGATCTTGTTGAAAAAACTGGAGCCAGCAGGATTGTCCTGCTTGGTGATGTAAAGCATAGCGTGCCAAAAGTTTCAATCGAGGAGTGGCGCCAAATCCCAAATTTCTTGGAAGCTCTCTCCGAAAAGGTTTCTTCTTTGGAGATCGTTCCTGGAAACCACGATGGCGATCTTTTGCCACTGACTCCAAGAAAAATCAAAATTCACCCTTCCCAAGGTGTAGGAATAGGAAATTCATGGCTTGTCCATGGACATGCAATTCCATCTCCAAAGGCAAAGAACGCTAATTTTCTCATCATTGGTCACGTCCATCCTGCAGTAGAGCTAGTGGACACGTTCGGTTTCAAAATGGTCTACCCTGTCTGGTTAAAGTGCAGATCTCCAGGTCCATTGCCAACGGTCATCATCATGCCCTCTCTGAACAGGATGATAGGGCATCTCCTAGTAAACAGGACAGGGTATGATGAAAGGTATGGGCCAATCTTCAATTGGGCCAAGATCGATATCGATGATTCTGAAGCCTACACGCTCGAAGGAATATTTTTGGGACAAGTGAAAGATCTGAGAGACTAGGAAAGTCTTTCCGAAATGTTCTCCGCAGCGGCCAGGCCGCAAGCAGCTGCCTGCGAGAGCCCCCTAGTCAGACCTGCCCCATCACCAGCCACGAATAGGTTCTTTACAGATGTCTCAAGTTTTTCATTCGTATCTACCCTGGAGGAGTAAAATTTCACTTCAACACCATAGAGCAAAGTATGCTTTGAGAAAACTCCAGGAGTCAGCTTATCGATCGCCTTAAGCATCTCGACGATGTTGCTCAGGATCCTGTACGGAAGGATGAAGCTCAGATCACCAGGCGTGGCATTCCTCAGCGTAGGCGTTACGATGCTTCGCTTCATGCGGTCTACCGTCGACCTCCTTCCCTGTACCAGGTCCCCAAGCCTTTGCACGACTATTCCTCCAGATAAAAGGTTCGCCAGGCGAGCGACATATTTACCGTATGCGATCGGCTCCTTGAACGGCTCCGTGAAAGCTGTGCTCACAAGGATGGCGAAGTTGGTATTCGTGGTCTTTTTTCGCTCGAAACTGTGTCCATTGACAGTTATGACATCGTCATAGTACTCAGTGATAACCTCCCCGTAGGGATTAACACAAAAAGTCCTTACAGAATCGTCGAACCTTTTTGAGACATATTTTAGCTTTGGCTCATACAATACATCGGTTAGGGGAGATAGAACCTCAGCAGGCACCTCTACCCTTACGCCTATGTCTACGGGGTTTTGGGCCAGACCTATACCAAGCCTCCTGCTTTCCGAGCTCAGCCACTCAGCACCTATTCTTCCAGGAGCTGCCAGAACAACCCTCGACTCCAAAGTTGTTCCGTCCTTAAGCTGAACACCACTTACCGAACCATCCTTCACCATTATCTTTGATACTCTTGTCTTCGTCCTAACCTCGACAGAGCCGTTAATGTGGGCCCTCATGTCAGCCAGTATCTTCCTGCAAAGATCTGTGCCTAGGTGCCTTAGCTTGTTCGTTTTGAGCTCCAAGTTAGCCAATGTAGCCTTCCTGGAGATGAGCTCAACAGCATCTTGATCGTCGCCATATACCTTGGTTGGTGAACCAAACCGTAACCAAATCTTGTCAACCTCAGATATTAACGCTTCAACCCTCTTTTTCCCAAGGAGGTCTGAGAGCCATCCGCCTATCTCTGGGCTCAAAGTAATCTTTCCGTCGCTGAAAGCTCCAGCCCCTCCCCAGCCAGATGCAAGAGAACACGATTCACATCTGGCACACACGACGCTTCTATCCCTAGAAGGGCAGCGCCTCTCGCCTATGTCTGGACCCATGTCGAGCAAAAGGATCTTCAGATCTGTCCTTGACGAAAGCTTTAGGGCTGCAAATATTCCGGCTGGCCCAGCACCTATTATGATTACGTCATACATCTGGGATTGGCGAACAGGTTGCATTGAGAACCACTTAAAAGTTTAAGCAATTTGGGCACAGGTTCTCAAGGGTTATATCCTTGCCAATGTAGCTCAATAGCCTGAGGGGACGATTTGCCCAAAGCGAAAACCCGTGAGATCCGGTTCTGGCTTCTCGACATCAACTTCGAGATGAGAGAAGGTGTTCCTGAGATATGGCTGTGGGGCATAAGCGATGGGAAGAGGGTCCTTCTCATAGAGAGAGGGTTCAAACCATATTTCTATTTGGTTCTCTCAGGCAAACCTGAGGATGTTCTCTCAGCTATCAAAAAAGAGTCCTTGAAGATCAGGCAGACCTTGGAGTTCGAAGTTTTGGATAAAAAGCTCTTCGGGAAGCCCGTCAAGGCAATCAAGGTTATTTGCCGCGATCCAGAGGAGATTGTGAGCCTTGCTGGAAGGCTTTCAAAGATCGAAGGCGTTGCAAGCGTCTTGGAGGAAGATATCAGGTTTTCAACACGTTACCTGATAGATACGGGAGTCACGCCATGCGCATGGCACTTAGCAAGTGTCGGCGAAGCAGAAGATCCTCCAAAGGCATGCGTTGATGAAATATATTATTTGACGGGCATGCCAAGAAGACTCGAAGAGGAAAAGCCGCCAAAGCTGAAAATCATGGGCTTTCATGCGCTATTCCTTGGCAAATCAGGCAGTCTGCAGTTAGGGAGCGATCCGGTCTGCGTGATATCTGTCTATAGCTCCGAAAAAAAGCCTTTCCAATTTATCATGAAGGAAGGGGACGATAGTGGCATCATCAAATCGTTCATCTCATATGTTGGAGATTACGACCCAGATGTGATTGCAGGCTTCGGGACGAATCTGAATGGCTGGCAGGCGCTTTCTGCAAGGGCCCAGCGCCTCGGCTTGAAACTTGCTGTTGACAGAATCGGTTCTGAGCCACACTCAAGCCTTTACGGTCACATATCGATCACTGGGAGGGCAGGAATCGATCTACTTGATATTGCCAAAGAGATCCCGGACCTAAATGTCGAGAGTTTGGAGGAGTTGGCCCATTACCTTGGGGTAAGCGCGAAAGGTGGGTTCGTAGAATTAGAGGAAACGCAGCTAGCAGACCTTTGGAGAAGCGACAACAGGCAACTCATTCTAAGATATTCGGCCCAAAGGGCTGAGGCGATAGTATGGATAGCCGAATCCATGCTCGAGTTCCTGACCCAGCTATCCGACCTCGTGAAAATTCCCCTAGACCATGTCGCAACAGCTGCCGTCGGGTTCAGAGTGGAATCCTACCTCATGTCCCTTGCGCACCGCGTAAGCGAACTCATACCTAAACGGGTCGATAGAGGATATTCCACATATGCCGGAGGGGTGGTTCTAAACCCAAAGCCCGGAATGCAAAGGAATGTGGCAGTACTCGATTTCAGATCTATGTATCCGAATCTTATGCTTATGTACAACATCTCGCCAGACACATATACCAAAGAATCTGGAGATGACCTAAATGTAGCTCCGGAGGTTGGGCACAGATTCAAGAGAAGTCCGGCAGGCTTTTACAAGCATGCTTTGGCATACCTGTTGGATGCCCGAAGAGAGCTGGGTGAAAAACTAAAGCAGCTCAGCCCCAGGACTACGAAGTACAAGCTCTTGGAAGCAAGGCAGAGAGCAATCAAGATCGTTACGAACGCGATGTACGGTTACTGCGGTTGGAATGGTGCGAGGTGGTACTCAAAGGAAGTGGCAGAGGCAACAGCAGCTTGGGGAAGAAGCGTGATAATGCATGCTGTTGAACTTGCTGAATCGGTCGGACTTGAAGTCATCTATGGAGATACAGACAGTATCTTCGTAAGAAACGACCAGGAAAAGATCAAGCGGATACTGAAGGATATTGGGGAGGAGATAGGCTTGGAGGCCAGGCCTGAGAAGGTATATGAAAAAGTCCTTTTTACAGAGGCCAAGAAGAAATACTGCGGGCTCCTTTCAACTGGAGAGATAGATATTGTCGGCCTCGAGGCTGTAAGGGGCGATTGGGCTAGGGTAGCCAAGATCGCCCAGAAGAAAGTAATCGAGATTGTCTTGAAGGAAGAAGATGCGAAGAAAGCTATGGCTTTCCTGAAGGAATATGTTGCACGCCTCCTAGGGGGCTTGATACCAAAGAGCGACTTCATAATATGGAAAACCCTCACCAAGCCCTTAGAAGATTACGAGGTTAAGGCGCCGCATGTCGAGGCTGCAAGGATAATGAAGGAGAAAGGATGGAAACCCATGGTTGGGGAAAAGATCGGATATATCATCGTCAAAGGAGAAGGAAAGTTGTACCAGAAAGCTAAGCCCCTAGGATTCGTAAAAGATCTTGAACCAGATTATGAATATTATGTGAGAAACCAAGTTATTCCAGCAGCTGCCAGAATTTTGTCGAACTACAAAGTTGAAGAATCGGCCCTTCTCGAAATGGTTCTCGCACAGTAGGATCGATACTTAAAGAGTTGAATCGGAGATGCAGAACCTTAATCCATGTCGGGCTGGGGTGAACCACATTCCCAACAGAATCTTGCACTAATCTCGAGTTCCTTCCCACACTCCGGACAGAACTTAACATCGCCCACTTCGACCCTCGCTTCCTGGATAGGCACTGTCTTGGTTTTTTGGGGCTTTCTTTCAGGTTCTTTTTTGATTGGAGCAGGACTTGGTATGGATTGTGTTTGACTCGGCATGTCCTCAATGCGAGTTGGGGCAAAAGTGTTAATCGCTTTAGCCCATGCCTCTGGGTCTTCGACTTCGAATGTGAAGCTCTCTGGGCCTGTTGGCGTGTTCAATTCAACGATCAAGACCTGCTGCATCTCTGTGGCAATGGATCTGTCTGGTTTAGGCTTTCCTTGCTTCTGCTTAATGCCAACATTAGCTCCCATCAATCTGGCTATGCTGAAGTTGATGACTGGCCTTGCTGTTAAATTCCTTCTGGCTATGCCCCGGAAACCTTTCTTCCTTGCAGAGCCTTCCAGGAAGGCTATTCTTATGTTCGTTAAAATGAGGTGGCCAGGCACGGTCGTCTCGATTCCTCCGGCTTGCATGAAATATAGGGCATTCCTTGTTTCTTTCAATATCTGCTCGACTTCGGACGAAGACAATTTACTTGGTGCTTTTCAATTGCCACCTTCCGAATAGATAAAGCTTAGCCGAAAATCGCCAAAAATTGGGGAGTCTTCATTTTCACTGACCTCCCCCACAGCATAGAAGAATATTTGAGGGATAAATAGGGGTAAACATATGCCTGACTGGGAAAGTACTGACCATGAATCCGAAGACTATACCGACAGACGAGGAGAGGAAGAAGAAAAGGCAGGAAGGGGGGATCAAGGCTGACGAGGAACCTCAGGTAAGTACCAAGTACGCGACTATCGAGGACATACCTGGGGTAGGGCCTGCAACGGCCAGCAAGCTGATGGAAATGGGCTACTCGACCGTCGAGTCCCTGGCGACCGCCGCCGTCAATGAACTTGTCAGGGCTGGGATGTCTGACAAAGCCGCCATGCGGATCGTTTCCCTTGCAAGGGATGCGACCGAGGTCAGGTTCGTCACAGCATCGGACATCTTGGCGCGGCGTGCAAACATTCAGAGATTGTCAACAGGGAGCAAGAATCTAGATAACTTGATCGGCGGAGGCTTGGAAACGATGACCATAACGGAGTTCTTTGGTGAGTATGGCACTGGTAAGTCCCAGATCTGCCACCAGCTCTGCATAAATGTCCAACTTCCCCTCGGAAGCGGTGGGCTTGGGGGAAATGCCCTCTACCTCGACACCGAGAACACCTTTAGGCCGGAGAGAATTGTGCAGATGGCCAAGAAGACAGGGCTCGAT
>CAZWAU010000246.1:0-6251 GCA_964631995.1 uncultured Nitrososphaerota archaeon | reverse complement strand
GCACCTAAAGAGCCTCAAAGGAAGGGAACGGGGTAGATTTTGGAGCTCGAGCAGCGCAGGGAGTTTAAGGTATTCGAGGAATACGGCATAGTACTTGACTACCTTCCGCAGGGAACGGCAAGGAGGCCCTCAAGGCACATATCAACTCCCACGATCCAGGTCATTGGTGAGGCTATGTTCACCCTCCTAGAGGCTGCCGTAAGGCCCAGGGCGAATGTCGAGATTAATGGAAGGGTCTACATCGGCAGGGGCAGAAGGGATGTTGTCGACCAGATCTTGGGAAGGATAAGTTACGAGGAACTTTCGCCAGAGGCAAAGGACACATTGCCAACAGCGGTAGAGACCATAATCAGAAGCCAGGAGCAGAGATTCGTCCAGTTCATAAACGAAGCGCAGCCCGTAAGCCCAAGGATGCATTCGATGGAGCTCCTGTCGGGAATCGGAAAGACATACACGATGAAGATCCTTGCCGAAAGGCAGAGAGCCCCTTTCAAGAGCTTCCAAGATATCTCCGAAAGGATAGGGGTTCAAGATCCAGCAAAGATCTTCGTGAAAAGGGTTCTAGATGAGCTCACAAAGGAACAGAAGTACTACCTTTTTACAAGGCAGTACCGTCGATAGGCTTCGAAGGGAAACGATCTGGGCTCTTCGAAAGAACAATGTTAGGCCGAGAAGGCGCCTTGGGCAAAGCTTCGTCATCGATCCCTACTTCGTTGCTCGAATGCTAGAGCTGAGTGGTGCCTGCTCCGATGATACGGTGCTGGAGATAGGTGCTGGCATTGGAACACTCACGAGGGCTTTGGCAGATCGGTGCAAGAAGGTATATGCTATAGAGATAGACAGAAGGCTTTGCTCCGTCCTTCGCAATCTATTGGTCGGGAATGGAAATGTAGAAATCATATGTGGCAATGCCCTGAAGATTGAGCTGCCACCTTTTCAAAAAATCATTTCAAATCCTCCTTTCAACATCTCCTCGAAGCTCATCTTCAAGATCTTGGCGAAGGAGTTCGAGAGCGTAACGATGGCTTTCCAGGACGAATTCGTTTCAAGGCTCTTGGCTCAACCAGGTTCGAAAGAGTATGGTAGGCTTACTGTGGCAACGAGGCTTAGAGCAAATGTAGAAGCATATGAGGAATTTCCAACATCATCTTTCTTTCCCCAGCCAAAGACGAAGGTTAGGATAATTGTGATGAAGCCCCTGGGTCCAAGACCAGACCAAAAATTGCTGGACGAACTTAATAATTTGCTCGTCTATGCCTTCTCGCAGAGAAGAAAACTCATGGCCAGAGTTCTTGAAAATTACGCTTATAAGATCGGTAAGAAAATAGACAATGAAGTGCTGAAATCCATCGGGGACAGGAGGGTATTCCAGATCGCTCCGCAGGAGTTCTTGAAAATGACCTTAGCTTTTTCATCGGCGTAGTGTTTTTACCATCCACAATAATTTGTAAAAGGGGGAACGAATCGAGTTGGTGACAAACCTCCCTCCCCAAGCTGTAGCTCAGTACAAGAAGGTCTTGGAATCCCGTACGCCGGAGGAGAAGCTCGGAAACCTTAAGCTCTACCTTTCGCTAATTCCAAGGCACAAGGGAACGGAGAGGCTCCAGCGCCAGGTAAAGCGCCAAATCTCAGAGCTTGAGGATGAGATCAGAGAAAAGAGACTTCGTCTCAAAAGAGCGAAAAGGCGGAGCCAACAACTTTTCGAGACCAGCGAGGATTCCCCTTTGGTAGTGCTTGTGGGCAGGACCATGTCTGGGAAGAGCAGCATACTCTCAAGATTAACATCAGCAAGGCCTCGCATAACGGGCTTACCCTACACAACCCAATCTCCTGAGGTGGGTGGCCTCCGTTCAGGCTCCTTGGTATTCCAAGTGGTAGAACTTCCTCCCTTGAGAGCGAAATCAACTATCGCTCCGGCCCACTCGGACATTCTGAGGAGGTGCGACCTTGTGGCATTGGTCATAGACCTAGAACAAGATCTCGAGGGTCAGATGATGATGGTCGAGGAGCTGAAGAAGGCCGGGATCTGTTTGAGTCTTTCATCGAAAGTAGTGAAGATCGAGAAAAGAGCCACAGGTGGAATCTCCGTGATTGGGGAGTCGCCCCTTCTTTCCAGGGACGAACTGCTCAGAGCACTCCGCCTATGGAGAATCGATGCCGCTGTCGTGAAGGTTGGTCCCCTTTCAACGCTTGACGACCTGCATGCTGCGATAAGTGGGCTTGCCATAAAGCCAGCCCTCATCCTTGCCAACAAGATAGATGCACCTGGGGCGATCGCAGCATACCAGAAACTGACCACGATTTTTGGAAGAACGTATAATGTCATTGGCATCTCCGCTCTGAATGGAACTGGCTTTGATAGAATCGTTGGAGCTTTCCTATCTGCCATGGGATTGATAAGGGTGTTCACAAAGCCTCCAAGCAGCGAATCGCCATCTGACAAACCAATTCTGATCAAGAATGGATCAACTATAAGGGATCTGGCAGGCTCCATCCATGGAGAACTTGCCAAAACCTTGAAGTACGCAAGGGTCTGGAGAGCTGGCAAACATGCTGAAGGCCTAAGGGTCGGCCCAAACTTCCGCTTGGAAGACATGGATGCTGTCGAGCTACGTGGTTAGGTGTGAATTGAAACCTCTTTCCAACAGAACCCTGCTTTTCCTGAAGATTCCAACAAGAAGAGAGGCCTCCCTGGCAGTTGGCGTTGCACGCCCAAGCACATTCCTTAGGGCCCTTACGGCTCTCTTCCTTCGGTAAACCGGGTAGCCAACTTCCTCTAAAAGCTTCTCTGCTTCGCTGGCTATCCTTGAAACATTGGATGCACTCGCGGCCCTGAGCCTAACAGCAGGCTTTGAGGCTGCGAAAAGCTCGTACATGACTATGGCAGCGGCAGAAGCAACATTCAGCGTTGGATAGGTGGGGGACGAAGGGATCCTCAAAACCATATCGCACAATTCAAGCTCCTCGTTCTTCAGGCCGATGTCCTCCCTTCCGAACAAAATAGCGAAACTTGCAGAGGTTCGATTTACAATTTGGGCCACCTCCCTCGGCGAGTAAGCCCCCCTCAGGATGTTCGACTGGCTCCTCGCAGATCTGGCTGTCGTCCCCACTGTTAGATCGAACTCTCTGACAGCCCCCTCAATCGAATCCACAACTTTCGCCCTATCGAGCACGTCCTGGGCCTTCACAGCATACATCTTTGCCAGATCGTCGATCTTGGCCAAAGGCGAAACCAGCACTAGGTCGAAGAAACCGAAATTTTTCATCGCCCTTGCTACCGAGCCAACATTACCGCTGTACATCGGCTGAACCAGGACAATCCTGATCCTCTTGCTTAGTTCCATGAATCTCCTTGCGCTCCATGGTTCATAAGGAGAGCGCCCAACTCTGCTTAAATAGGAGGTTCGGCACAGAGGGCCGGGAATAGAAGTGAAGGAAAAGCTGAGGCAGATGCCCTATACCCGAAAGGAGTACATCTCAGGGGCTCCTCCATCAAAGTTGAGCAGGTTCACCCTAGGGAAGGCCTCGGAATCTTTCACGAACTGCTATATTTTAGAAGCCCTAGAGGCAGGCCTGCTCCAGCACGGAGCGCTTGAGGCTGCAAGGGTAGCTGCAAATAAGGTTCTCCAGGATGAACTTGGGGAGAACAACTACTTTTTAAGGATCATTCCCTTTCCACACATAGTCCTGAGGGCCCACAAGTTTCTTTCACAGGCCGGCGCTGACAGATTAAGCCAAGGAATGAAGAACGCTTACGGCAAACCCGTTGGTCTGGCTGCAAGGGTAAGGGCAGGGGACCACATAATGGAGGTCAGGGTTGGAGACGTTGACCCCAAGATCGTAAAGGAGGCCTACAGGATCTCGTCGAGCAAGATTCCATTGAAGTGCAGGGTCAGGATTGAGAAGATCAAGGGGGATGGAAATTAAATTGAGCAATTTAGACTCAAGGTCCGGAACTTTCGTTGTTCCAGGTGAGAAGATCGCCGTGATAGAGGAGTTCATGCCAAGCCTCGGGACTTTCGAGGAAGGTGGCGAAATACGTTCCCAGATAGCAGGATTCGTCGTAATCGATTCGATATCCAGGACGATATCGGTTCTCAGAAAGGGAAAAAGACCAAAGGTACCGAGGAGGGGGGAGATCGTCATAGGACAGATTTCTTCTGTCGAGAGCAAGCTTGCGACTGTCGACATTCTCAAAATTGGAAAGGATACTGTAGGAAATCCTTTTTCAGGGTGGCTTCACATCACTAGAATAAGCAGAGGATATGTGAAGAGGTTGGAGGATGTTGTAAAACCGGGCGACCTCATAAGAGGCAGGGTCGTTTCGAACAAGAATGGTGTCTGCCAGTTGACAACTTTGGGCAACTCTTTTGGCGTAATCCAGGCTTACTGCTCCGAATGTGGAAGCAGCTTGGCGCCCATAGGGAGGAGCAAGCTTGCCTGTGGCAATTGCGGCAAGGTTGAGACGAGGAAGGTAGCGGACGATTACGGTTTGTCGGGTGGGTGAATGCAATGGAAGAGGCGGTAATAAAGAAGTTAAGCAGCAACGAGCTTGAGATAGAGTTCGTTGGAGAGGGGCACACATTCTACAACCTGATAAAGGAATACATCTTGGCAGACGAAAGGGTAGAGTTTGCCGCCTACAAGGTGGAGCATCCGCTTTCGAAGAAGGCAAGTCTATACCTTCGTGCAAAGAGGCAACCTGAAACGATTGTTTCCGAGGCAGCCAACAGGCTGGCCAAAGATGCTGAGTTCATGGTTGAGTTCTTCGGAAAGCTCGGCAACGAAAAGGTTTAGCGGAATGGACGAGATAAGTTGGATGATTACATAGGGCGCAGACTCAGGAGGGCGCTAAATCTTCAACGTCCAGCCAAATATTACCTTTCAACGGACAGCAAGCTTTCAGTACTTGGGGATGCTTTAGTCAATTACGTAGCTTCTGTCAGCGAAACGATAAGGAGCGGAGTCCCAACAGGAAAAAGAGTCGAAAATAAGATTCTGTTAAAATCTGTAAGGGAATCCGGCCTCAGGGAATTGTTGACAAGCAGAAAGGACAAGCATGCGCTTGGGGATGCCGCCGAAGCTCTTTTGGCCTATGCATGGATTAAGGGAGCTATAACACTTGATGAGTATGTAGAAACGATGTTGAGGAGTGGATCGCTTCAGGATGGCATGACCCAAATCCTGAGGCTTGCCATCAAGAAAGCTGGAGTCGCGCAGATCGATGGTCAAGATCAGGGAAGTTAAGAGCGAGATCAGGGTAATTGGTATAGACGACGGTCCTTTTGACCCAGAAAAAGATAGGAGTTGCATCCTAATCGGGGCGATTTACAGGGGAGGCTTTTCGCTGGAGGGGGTTGAGACAGCTATCGTTGAAGTGGACGGAATGGACGCAACGGACAAGATCGTCAAAATGGTCGTTGGATCAAAACACATGGGTCAATTGAGAACCATAATGCTGAGTGGCATTACGTTCGCCGGATTTAATGTTGCAGACCCATACGAAATCTCCGAACGGACAGGGCTTCCCGTCATAGTGATGATAGAAAAGGAGCCTGACATCGAGAGGATCAAAAGGGCGCTTCAGAACCTCTCGAATTTCAAGGCCAGGTGGCAGATCATAAGGAAGACGGGAAAGCCTCTCCCAATTCGCGTTCAACCCAGGCGAAGGCCCCTCTACATTCAGCCAATCAACATCTCTCTGGAACAGGCGAAGGAGGTGATCGAGAAGACTAGGAACCGGTCGGCCGTCCCGGAGCCCCTGAGGGTTGCGCACTTGATCTCCTCAGCGATGGCGGTTTTGGCTTTCCGCCTCACAGCATCGTAATCGCGACTTGTTCGCCACAAAAGTTAAAAGTCAGCTCCTTGGGCGCACCAGCACGTTTGAACGAGGGCAATGAGTTGAAGTTTTGCCCAAAGTGCGACACTCGGTTGGTTCTGAGTAAATTGGAGCGAAAATCATTCCTAGTCTGCCCCAAGCCAGGTTGCGGCTACCAGGAACCAGTGGACAAAGTTGAGACCGTGGTATCTACGGAGAACCAAAACCAGGAAGTCTTGAAGATACTGGAAAAAGAGGTGAAGGAGCTTCACCCAATGCCAACAACAAGAGTTGTGTGCCCGAAATGTGGTCACACGAAGGCCTACTTCTGGCTTGTCCAGACCAGGGGGACCGACGAATCTCCTTCCCAATTCTTCAGGTGCGTGCGCTGCAACAACACTTGGCGCGAATACTCCTAGGCGCCCTAGTATAT
>CAZWAU010000245.1:0-3567 GCA_964631995.1 uncultured Nitrososphaerota archaeon | reverse complement strand
GGTTCCAGCGGTGGCATCCTTACGGAAGTATTTCATAACTACGGCATCCCGCCTAGCATCATAATCTATATCCTCGATGAAACGGAACTCGCCTTCAGCGAATATCGCTGACCGAGGTTCGTTATATCCGTTGTCGTAAATTCTGAATCCGTAACTCTTGCCAAACGCATCCTGGACCTCGAATTCTACGTGTTTAGCCCCTCCCAAATAACCTGCATTTTTAGTATAGCCATATTTCAGGTCTTCGATACGCATTTGAATCTCCTTCCCACCGAGATTTACTGTTACAGTGCTATTGTCATCGTTAAGCTTGATCATCTCAGCTGCCTTGCCATCAATATATCTTATAAAATCGGATTTAGTCAGCGGTTCAACCTTCACCATCACTTCCTGACCTGGATTGACATCCATCGCCTTTGGTATGCGAATGGTAGGATTCTTGACATCGCGCAATTCTTTGTAGAAGCTCATAGTCTCCCCAGTTTTATGGTTAGTAATCTCTACTTGGATGCCCCCTTTCTTGATTTTATTAACGAGATCACGTGGAAGCCACACACGAGACCCTTGACCTACTTCTCTTTTACATATGAATTTCTGCCTATTCTCGATATCAACAATTTTGTTAGCATGAGGACATGACTCCCCATACGTATCGACGGGCTGGCCCAGCCCGAATCTCCTCTCGTACTGTTTCACCCTCGTGCCAGCCCCCATCTATCCGAACCTCCCCACAGTCTGCAGTAAGTTGTGGAGGGCGAGGAACCTGATGTCGTCCTTTAGTTCATGTGCCACCCTTCCCTTGCAGGTAGCGCAGTGGCATTTCTCGATCTTGATGCTTGTGTCGGTGAGTAGATATGCAGAGCCTCCTTTGTAGTATAAGCCCTCCTTTGCGCTGATGAACCACGAGAGCCCGGAGTAGACGAACTCACTTTTACTCCTAAAGGGATAGGAGAGGCCGTAGAGCAACAACTGCGCATCTATCTTACTCTTCTGGAGAACGTTCGTGACGGCCGAGATCACGCCATCCAGGAGGCCAAGCTCTGCGAGTTCCCGAGATGGGATTGCGAACGACTCACAACCCAGCTCGATCGCTTTCTCGACTGACCAAGATATCTGCTTCCATATGACCCCCTTGATGATCCCCACTACAGGTATGTCCAGTTCCGAGAAGGCCCTTGAGAACGTAGCCTGCTTCAGAGTCTGCTCCCAAGATAGGCAGAGCGGGTCATCGATGTAGGTGTAGGAATCGGGGGTCATAGTTGCATCGGGCCTGATGTCGTTGATCATCCTGACATAGTCCTTGGGCATTAGTTCATCGAGGAGCTCGTCCTCCATCACCGTCGACAGCAGGATCTTGCCATTGAAGCCCAAGAATTCATGGAGACCACGAGAAGATACGCTCTGCATCAAAGCCTTGTCCTTGACGAGCTCGGCCAATCTGACGACGACCCATGGGAGGGGAAGATCATTCCAGAACCATGACCTCTCATCGGTCAGACGAATTATTGGGACAAATCTTGGGAACCTGATTTTGGTCCATACCTTGAGCTTTGGCATGGCCTCGACTATGAGGCCCTTTGGAATTACATCAGTGGAGGTACAATATCTGCGTAATCTGCAAATTTCCTTAGGATGTGTGATGCCAGTATAAGATATTCCACGCTTGCACTTGGCTACCAAGCAGACGCGGGTGATGCAGCCAGGACAGTGGACGCGGAAGAGCCCACAATTTAGGCAGTCCTTTCCACAGTCTCCCCGCGTCTTCATTTCAATAATGAGGATATCGTAAACGTATATAATCTCCACCATACTACTTTTTTTAAGAAAGACATCAAACGTATTATGGGTAGGATATATGGAGGATGAGGGAAAAGGGAGCACCGAGGCTCAGCACATTGAGACGCCGTCCTTACGAAGTAACGCTTGAATCAAAGCTAGAAGAATTTTACCATGGCTTAGACAATGAAGACTCCCTTAAGGTGGCAATTAACAAATGCATAGATGCTCTGAAGGAGAACATGTTCGCCGGGGAGCAGATCAAGAAAAGACAGATACCGAAGTATTATGTTAGGAGATTTGGCGTGACAAACCTCTATAGGTTCCGGCTCGACCGGGCAAGGAGAGCAAGCTATACCATAGTTAGCATGGATGGCCTTATAAAAGTCATAGTTCTTGAAGTCTTCCCAGATCATAAATCCTACGAAAGGAGATTCCATTACAGTGGCTAGAGCTAACGAACTCTTTTGGACATCTCAAACAGTCTCTTCAGTTTTGGATTGTCAGCCGCGATCCACACGATGGTTTTACCGTTGAAGACTATCTTATTTGAGGCTTCGAGATATTCGAGTATCCTGCTGAATGTCTGGTACTGCACCTTTTTTGGAAGGGATCTCCAGAGCTCTGTCTTGGTCGGGTAGTCTTTTGCATACTTTATGGCCCTCTCTACCATCAATATTGTATCCAATTGCGGCTCATGAAGTATTTTGCTCACTTTTTACCACATAATACCATATCTGAACTATTATATAAATTTATACAATTCTTTATGGAAGCAGGGGGTAAAAACGGACCTTTGCCTCCCATGAAGCCCAAAGGTAGGGTGAATTTACGCTTAATTCTACAATTATAACAAGCTTTAAGTCATTGCTGTGTTTATGGGAACCTGCGGCCGGATCACCTCCTTCGAAAAAGTTTGGGCCGAAAAGCATAAGCGATAGTTGGGCTGCAGGCCTTTTTAATTTCCTAGAAATTTCACTGGAATCATTTTTGTTGCATTATTCTAGTTCCCGCGTGTCCCCAGTGCCTTCTCTAACGTATGCGGCTAATGATGCAAGCCTACTGTCCAAGGAAGAAGATTTAGGGGGTAGTCCCACGCGTAAAGCTAATACAGAAAAATTATATTCCTACATATCCTAAATTTCTAATCTTTTATCATATTCATAAGGTTAATTCCTTCAGAAAGCAGCTTTATACCGTCTTCGTTACACCAGTTCTGAAAACCTCCGCCCACCAATCATACGGTAGCTTCGCTGAGAATATATGAGTTTTTCCCTATCTACCCATAGCGGTAGGTTCTTCAGATTTTTTAAGAAGTTCTCGATGTGTTTCCACAACGTGTCATCGAATTACTCTTGCCATAACTTTTCTTCGTCTATGGGAAAGCCCCGCATTATGAAGTAGTTGCTGGCAATCTGCCTGATGTATCGAACCCAATTATACATGATTTCTTCTTTGATCGTCCTCACAGCTCTCAGGTGTTGATCTAGTATATGTCGTGCTGCAACTGCATGTGTTGGTCTACCTTCTCTCTCAGCCCTCACTTCATCCTCGATTCTCCAAGAACCTATGCTAAAATGAACTATGAATAGCCCTAGTAATGTTATAATGCAACTCTCTTTTCCTTTTGAATTTTGCGCATCCTATGGAGGTTCTGTTAACTTAAGAGGGAGTTCCCCCACAGATAACTTATGGTAAACGAGATAATTATCCGCGAGAGGACTCCCTTCTGGTTAATGGTCTACGGAGTTTATCTATATTTCTGCTGTACGTCCTTCAGAAGAGCTTCTA
>CAZWAU010000244.1:0-17572 GCA_964631995.1 uncultured Nitrososphaerota archaeon | reverse complement strand
TAAACGGTTTTCTCCTCTCCAGTGGAGCGCTCGCTATACCTAACCGTGCTGTCACTCTTCTTGTTCGTGACCCACAACACGATAACAGAATCCTGAGTAACGTTTACGGCGCTTGGACCAGAAACAATAATTATAGGTACGGGGTATGAGATGCATTTTTTCTCGAGGCAGTTATTGACCTCATTGATCTCCTTCACTTGGTTGTAGTTATCAGCGCAGATCTTGACGCTTATGTTGTGGCACTCTGGCCACTCGTACTCCATGAACCAAGATTCGTATGTCTCCCCCGGAGATAAGTCGATGCTCACTAAATCGTGTGTCATCTCCTTCCCATCAACATAAAGCGTGGTTGAATGACCTCCCTTTGCAATTTCCCCGCCTGAATTTTTCAGCACATACCCGATTAGGCTGTTGTTCCTATCGGACTTGACTTCGACGATCACCAGATCGGGCAGATTTTCCTTTAGCCACTTCTCCTCGAGGCAGTTGTTTTTCTCATTTGACTCCTCGACATTATTTTCGCAATCCGCACATACCCGAACGACATGCTCCCCAGGCGCAGGCTGCCAAGCGTAGTCGAAAAAGCCCTCGGCCTCCTGCCCGGCTTGGAGCGGCTGCGTGATACTGTGTTTCGCCACCTGCTTTCCATCCACATACAGGCAGTTGCAGAAGCTCTTGGCCGATGTTGATGCTTCCCCAATGTTCTTTACCTTGTAACGTATCTGGCCATCTTTTTCCCACACATCTGTGATCACGAGGTCAGGCAGGGTCTTTGTCTCTAACTTAGCTTCTGCCCAGACAGCCCAGTCTCGATTTGAGGTTTGGCCTGCGTTAACATATAGGATGAAGTTACCTTTCTTTCCAGCTAAGTAACCCAGGTCCTCCGTTACTAGGTCAATCTTGCTGTCAAGTTTTGCCAAATGGCTGAAGATTGTGTGCCTCAGAGGTGCCACATTCATGCCACGGTATTCATCAAAGTAGACCTCAAACCTGGCGCCATCCGTTCCAGTTGCTCCTGAGAGAAACCCGATCCTAACTGTTAGCTGGGCATTCGATGGAACTTCCTGCTGGGGGTAAGCGCCCATGATGTAGCCGCTTCCAATCCACTGAGGATGAGTCTCTAGAACCCTTTGCCATGTAGAACCATCTTCCAAGAGTGCATTGTACACGTAGCAGGCAAAGCCGCTACTGTTTACCGGATTCCCGGGGAACTTCAAAATACCAGCCCCGCTGCTCCAGGAAGCATCGGGGGCATGAGCAACGAAATCGTAGACTGTCGTACCAGCATATGCGCCAACCGCATTTTGGCTGAAGGTAATGATCGAGAAGAGAAGGATAAGGCACCAGGAAAGAGGTGCAACTTTCCTTAAGTTCGTTCTTCCTTGCATGACCGATTTCCGCATTTGGAATTTATATATTTTAGCTTGTACAAGACAGATTGGCAAACTTAATTGAACGGAGTGCATACTTAACATTTTCATTTTGCAACTGGAATGGCAGGATATTTCAAAGCAATTTGAATGGCGACAGGGATGGGATTTTCGCTTTGGCACGCGCTCGCTTTTGGTGTAAGTTAAAATAGTGCAGGAGATATGGTGAGAAATTCTAGGGACGATATATAGTTGCAACTAACCATTTACCTAATGCTAGTATCAATGAGTTTGAATAGAAAGAACTTTCGAATAGTCAAAAAATATTGAATAGCTACATTGTTATTAGCATTAGATTGCCAAGTGCGCTGAGCTTGGACGAAAGAGACTTTAGGAAAAGCAGTCCAAATTCGATTTCAGAGGCATCCGGCACAAAATAGTTGCTCTCTACAAAAAATCAATGCATATGTTTGTCCTATTTAACTCGATCACATCGAGCTGGCAACTAGAATATATTTAGCAGAGCCACATCTCCAGGTTTCAGGTCTAAAGATCTCCTGTTCGCAGAGTCGACCAGAATGGCGTCTCCGCGTCTAACCGATTCCGCCGTTGAACTCCTTCGTTCCCTAAATGTTTTAAGTACTTCATCTTCAATTGAAAAGAGAGGGGCACGAATCATTTTCCTTGAAGACTTGTTGACAAGGAGAGCCGCCCTCTTTTCCAAGTAAGCTGAAACAGCCTCTTTTGATGCAACGACGAGGTGCTCAGAGTCGAGCTCCTTTGCCCATGTAGGCTTGCCAGCAGGCATCTCTTCAGGAACTCCATGGACTTCCACTTCAAAGGTCATTCTTGGCTCTTCCTCCATTAGGTTTCCGCCAGGCAAATATGTCGTGCCACCCGTAATTTCAGAAAATTGATTGAGCAACCAAATGAAGCAATCTTCGCCAAGGGCTATGCAGTCTATCTTTATCTTATTCTCATCCGCCCTTCGTGCTTCAACCAAAGCTTCATCTTGGAGCTTGTTACCACATTCGTTGATTGTTCCATCGAGGGAAAAATTCAATCTCCCATCGCTCAGCAGTACGATCCTTTTTGGATCCGTTATGGGACTCAAAAGGTCAACCGCCCTCTGAAGGGCTGCAGAAAGAGCTGTCATCCCACGGGCGGGGATTTGGCTGATAGCATTCTCCAACTCCTTGACATCTGGATGCGTGCCAATAGAAAGAGCTTCGTCGATGATATGATCGAAAAGCAAAACTCCAAAGTTCTTGAACTTCGGGCTGATTTTGTAAGCCATTTCCTTGCACAATTCCAGTTTTGTAACTCCAAATCCATAAGACATGCTTATGCTCCTGTCTATAAGAAGAAGAGCAGCTCCACTCAACGCATCACCTGACAGCAACTGGCTTAGCGCTTGGCGTGGCAATTCCAAGAAAGGAAATTTGTGGAACTATTTATTGTTGTCGCTTATCTATCCGAAAGCCAATAAGCCCATTATCGAGGCCAGGAATAGAATGTATGAAGACAGAAGATAAATGCCTTCCATCCGACCGAATTTTCCTCGAGACATCAAATACCAAAGTACTATGTTCGCCAGTATCGAGAAGGTCGCAAGATCGTAGAATGCTTTGATGTTGATGTTTATTGGAGAGAGCAGAAGAGTGGCTCCAAGTATTAAGGTTGTGTTCGTGAAATTACTTCCAATCATGTCACCAAAAGCCAAACCCGGTTCTCCCTTCAAAAATGCTTGGAGATCGAGCGCAAGCTCAGGCAGGCTGGTCCCAACGGCCACTAGGGTAGCAGATATCAGGTACTCTGGAATTGAGAGAGAAAGTGCGACATTCACGGTGGAATCTACAAGAAAATGCGAACTCAACACTACTCCAGCCACTCCGAGAAGGGTAAAGACGACAAAAGGAGCAACCCTGTTATGTTTAACAAACTTCACTTGTAGTTCGGTAGTTGAATTTTCCACGCCTTTTCTGAAAACGATTTTGAATGTGTAGTATGCATAAAGCGCAACCAGTAAGCCGCCAACGAATCGACTTGCCGGAAGAAGGCTCACGAGAATTAGGGGAACGGCGGAGGCTATGAAGATTCCGAAGTAAAGGAAATCGAGCTCCTCAGGCTTGAACTTGTATATCTCAACTTTGGATGTGAATGAGATGAAGAAAAGGCCCAATCCAGCTATGAGAAATACGTTAGCAACATTCGAACCAAGAACATTTCCTACAGATACGGCAGCGGTTCCAGAAATTGCGGATGAAATGGCTACTGCCAGTTCAGGTAAAGAAGTGCTCACGGCCATCAATGTGAAACCGATGCTCGATCTGCTGGCGCCTGTTAACTCGGAGACCTTTATGGCATTTTTGATGGCGAAGTGGCTGCTTAATGCCAAGGTCGACAACGACACAGCCATTTTTAAAAGTTCAAGCATAAGATCATTGCTTTGCATGGTGAATCACCGGAAAGATTAATAAAAAAGCGATATCTCCCTGCCCATTTCCTAACCTTCTGGTCGAGCAACGTAGCTCATTGAACATGGCATCGGGAGAAAGACTGCATTTAATATGCTTTTACGATTGGGAAAAATGGATCTGGCATGAATCTGGAAAGTAATTCCAAGCAATGTTCTGGGTCGAATCGAAGGTGTGGTGAAAAACGAGTTGGCAAGGGGATGCGCTGATTAAGGCACATTCATTATGCCTTGATTAGGCTTAATAACTTTGGCCTACACGAACGGCGGACCATGGCAGAAGAAAAGTTGAATCTGGTCATCTTTGGGATCGACAGCTTGAGGGCCGACCACATGAGCTGCTACGGTTACCGAAGGTTGACCACCCCACACATAGACAAGGTTGCAAGCGAAGGTGTGCTCTTCGAAAACGCCTACAGTCCTTACATCCCTACGACGCCAGGATACACTACCATGTTGAGTGGAATGGACGTGATGACGCATGAGATGGTCAGCCTCCGTCCAAAGGGACCGATCGATCCAAGCATCCGCTTGCTTCCAGAGATCCTTCGCGAAAAGGGATACGTTTCAGCCTGCGTGGGATTGGACGATTTCTACAGGGGCTTCGACAAATATGAGAGCTATGAGGCCTGGATGACGTGGGAGGAAGCTCCTGGCCATAAGGCAGAGTACCTCAATGAAAAGGCGCTGCCTTTGTTGGAACAGATGGCGGAAAAGCAGCCCTTCTTCCTTTTCATGCGCCACATGGATCCGCATACCCCCTATCTTCCGCCTCCTCCATTTCCTAGGATGTTTTATGGTGGCGATTGGAGGGACCCTAGAAAGCACAGCATGGAGCCGGTTTTCGCATTTGACAGATTCGCCGAGTTCTTCAAGTCCTGGATGCCCCCTGGGGTAACGGATGCTGAGTATATTGTGTCGCTTTACGACGCCTCACTCGCTTACATGGATGTTTGCATCCAGCACATTCTGACTCGCCTTGAGGAGCTCGACCTGCTTGATAACACCCTGCTCGTATTCACGGCCGACCACGGAGAGACTTTGACGGAACATGAATGCTACTTCGACCACCACGGGCTTTATGAGTGCACAATCCATGTCCCGCTTATCTACAGGTGCCCGAGCAGACTTCCGAGAGGTAAGCGAATCAAGGGCTTCGTTCTTCAGCAGGACTTGGCTCCAACGGTCTTGGAAATCCTAGGATATGGGGAGATACCGAGGCAGGTTAGGCTCGAACTTCTGGGCTATGGTGACCTGCCCAGAGGGATCAGGATGGATGGTAAGAGCGCCGTTCCCCTGATAAAGGGAGAGAGATCATCGAATTATGCAGAGTTCTACATCACAGAGTGCACATGGATGCGAAAGAGGGGGTGGAGGACCGCCGAATGGAAGCTCATAGAGGCCCTCGAGCCTGATTTCCACAACAAACCGCCGATAGAGCTCTACAACCTAGTGGAAGATCCTGAGGAGAACCTGAACCTCGCCAAGAAGGAGCCAGAGATAGTTGAAACGCTTAGGAGGAGGATGGTAGGCTGGGTAGAAAAGCGCATGAAGGAGACGGGTAAACCGGATCCTATCATGGGCTACCAACTTGGACCTGACCTTAGGATCGGGTCCATAAAGGCGGCCCGCGACCTGCAAGCTGTAGGGGAGGAGAAGGAGGGCAAAGAAGAATATATGCACGGCAGGGCTTATGCAAAGGGAGGTTATTGAATTGAAGCTTGGTTGCAACACCGTGCTCTTCAATAAATTAGACCTCTCAGGGGCACTTCAGTACATTTCCTGGGCAGGTTATGATGGAGCGGAATTGGCATTCTTGAGAAACATGGCGATGCACGTGGAACTTAGGACCGATCGAGCATACATTGACGAGGTTAAGTCAATGGCAAGGAATCTTGGGCTCGAATTTTTTGCCATCGAGGCCGCGGGAACGAAGGAAGAGATCGTAAAGCTCTTCGAAGTTTCCAGCGAATTGGGTATCAAAACAATAGCCATTGGGTCGGGTGGAAAGTCGGGCGACGCCCAGCAGACGGAGAAAGCGTTCGCGTACATCCGCGAGCTTGCCGAATTGGCGGAGAGCTGGAAGATAACCCTGGCGGTGAAGCCCCATGTAGGAGCATCTGTCTATAATACAGAGACCGCCCTAAAGCTGCTGCATGAGGTGGATTTACCTTCGGTCGGAATCAATTTCGATCCGAGCCACCTTTACAGGGCTGGGGACGATTTGGTTGATGCAGCCCAAAAGCTTGGCAGCAGAATTGTACACAGCCACTTCAGAGACTGCCCCCAGCGTGCAGAGGGGCCTGGCCTGCCGGAGGAGCAGATCCCGGGGCGGGGAAAGATCGACATTATCTCTGTACTGCGCGCACTTAAAGATGCGGGTTATGACAAGGTTCTGGACCTAGAGGTTATAGGTGCATTCACGTACCCGCTTCCAAGGCAGATGGGAATTGCTGCGGAGGCGAGAGGCTACCTTAATAGGTGCCTTCAGGAGTTGAAGATGAGATGAGGTCGATAAGATAGTATGGTCGTTAGAGTTGGGGTTGTTGGTGTACCATTCCCGAACGGTATTGGGATGATCCACGCATCATGCTATGCAAAAGACAAGCTGGCAAAGCTCGTCGCCGTTTGCGACATCGTTAAGGAGAGGGCTGATGGCGCAGCAAAAGAATTTGGCGTGAATGCCTATTACGATTTGACAGACATGCTCGAGAAAGAGCCGGATCTGGATGTAGTGGATGTTTGCACCGGCGGGAATGAGAACGGCAGCTTGCACTACGGACCCACCATGCAGGCATTGGAGGCTGGGAAGCACGTGCTCGTCGAGAAGCCACTTTCAAACGACATAGGGGAAGCAAGGGAGATGGTTGCCAAAGCAAGACAGAAAGGGCTCTACTTGGGTTGCAATCTGAACCACTACTTTACTCCGCCTGCTGAAAGGGCGAAGAAGTACATGGAGGATGGGGAGGTTGGAGAATTGGTGTATTGCCTGCACAAGATGGGGTTTCAGGGAGGGGAGAGGACATACACTGGACCATCGTCATCTCCCAGGATCAAGGGATTTCCTTATTTCCACGTCAAGGCCTTCCTGACCCACCCATTCAGCGTAATGAGGTACTTCTGCGGAGACATTAAACAAGTTCAAGCATTTCTTGGCAGACCAAGCTATAGGGTAAAGGCTGGGGATGAGATGCTCTCAATCAACAGCATCCACGTGAAGTTCGAAAACGGCTGCGTCGGATATCTCCTGAGCACAAGGGGAGACACGACTATGGGTCTGGGAGGATGGTGGAGTATCGAGGTGGGGGGCACTCTTGGAACTTTCTGTATTGAAAATTGCGTCGAGAAGGTGACCTTCTGGGCAGCTCCAAGGGACCAAAGGGAATTGGTTCAACCCAAGACAATATCTTCTGGGATCACGGACTTTAACCAGACATTTCCAAACAGAATACATGCATTCCTCGAAGACATAACGGCTGAAGTTCCACCTGAGAAGTTGAGGGCTTCGGGCAGGGATGCCCTTGCAGCTTTGGAATACACATGGGCAGCGATTGAGTCATACGAGCGAGGAGGGAGCCTCGTCACACCGCACCCGCTGCCTTCCTGATGATATCCTCAAAGCTCGGTAGGTTTTCAAAGTCGAAGAAACGCTCTGTTCAGAGATCGAGAGCCAAGGTTTCGATCTCTTCAATGAGAGAATGGAGTAGCGAAGCCAACCACTAATGCAGAAAGCTATTAAAGCAATGCAGAAGATAGTTTCGATTCCGGATGCAACTTTTTCGGTTCATGCTTTAAGACAGAAGCTAGTGCCAGGGACAAGCAAAGATGAGGGCATCGCACTGAATTGGACATCGAAACAAAATGCGTTTTACTATGACAAATGGCTAGGGGGTTATGATTGATCCTTGAAACGTACGGTCAAAACCCTTACATAATCTCCAGTGTCTGCGCAGCTGTCTGCAGCTTCTTCCATCGAGTCCAAGAGGTCCTTCAAGAGGATTAGCGCTGAGGACCCAAGCTTTCCTTCATACTTCAAAAAAAGCGATTTGATGTCCAGGTAGTACTTGTCGACCTTGTTTTCTTCCTCCTCGACTTTTTCTGACATCGTTCTGGCCTTGGAGGGATTTTCTGTCAAGTTGCTAATGCTTTCCTTTAGCATGGCCGCTGTCGTCACTATGCCTTTGGACATATCATGGAAGGCATTCCAAAGTTCTTGGGGAATTGGCGCATCCTTCAGGACCAAGACATTTCTGGCCGAATCTTTAATGTGGTCTGCCATCATGTCAAGTCGCTTTACCAGGTGCATTATGTCTTCACGTGCTTTTTGCTCGAGGCTCCCCTTTGCCAACTCTTCAAAGACCGCTCTCCTGAGATTGTCTATCTCAACCTCAACTTGGAAAAGCCTCTCGATCGCCATTGTAGCGGTTCCCGTGTCGCCAATCGAAACAGCTCCTATGGCTCTTTCGAGGTCGTTTGCTGTGTCAAGTGCAACCGTCATCTGACGATATGCCATGTCCATGACTTTGTTCTTGCGCCTTTCCGTAAACCATCGTTCCATGACAAGACGTCTAAAAACTGGCTTCTAGGAAGTATTTTAAATTTTGGTTATCACACATTTCTTATTCATTCTAGTAGAATAGAAGAGAAGTTTTTAGGCATAACAGAATGTCAGCGCGAATCTGTTGCCTAATCAATCATCTCTTTATTTATCCATTAGAAAAAAGATGACATATGGGAAATCATTGAGAATGGGTCACTTTGCATAATCTTTTCGATATAATGTTCTTTTTTATACGTGGAGGGCTGTTTGGATAATTCTAATAGGCGTTTTTTGGGTGAATTTTTAACGAGCGGTAACAGCACTAACCCAAAGAAGTTATTTCTAATGATATTGGCAAGATTGAGTTAAGAAAGTATTTTTAATTTCCTAAGATTGGCTATCACTTTAGAGCTTTAAGCACATCGCGCGAGGCTTCAACGAATCCTCTTACGTCCTCCTCAGTATGGGCTGCTGAAAGGTGGCATCTTTTCAAAGGATGGGCAACAAATAGGAATCCCCTTTTTCTCATCTCCATATTGTACTTCATGAATAACTCGGAGTCGTTGCCCAGAAGAGAACGATAGTTCACGATCTCTTCTTCAGTGAAGTAGATGTTGAAGATTGAGCGAAAACCAGCAACTTGCGCCTTGATCTTCAGGTCTTCAAGAACTTCCGATAGCCCTTTCCTGATCATGTCTCCAAGACTGAAAAGGCGCTGGTGGATCTTCCCATCGCCAAGTTCTTCTAGAGTGGCAAGCGCTGCTGCCACAGAGATTGGGTTGGCGCAATAGGTTCCAGCCATGTGTACACCTCCGATTGGCTTCAGCTGATCCATTATCTCCGCTACTCCACCAACCCCTCCTATGGCATAGCCGTTCGCCAAGGATTTTGCGAAGCAAGTCAGGTCTGGTGTCACTCCAAAGATCTTCTGCACACCACCCAAGTCATGCCTGAAGCCCGTTATTACCTCGTCAAATATGAGAACGACGTCTTCCCTCTCAGTTACCTCTCGAATCATTTGCAGAAAGCCATCCTTTGGCATTATGCACCCCACGTTGTGAAGAATTGGTTCCACGATGACCGCTGCCAGGTCTTCCCTATTTTCCTTGACAGATTTCTCGAAGGAGCTGATGTCATTCCATGGAACGACGACCGTCTTATCCATTGCTTCAGGCAACATTCCGGTGCTCACTGGATGCTTCATTCCGACCTTGTCGGCAGGAGGTGCTACAGCCATGTCAACGTAGTCGTGCCAGCCATGGTAAGCTCCCTCGAACTTTATGATCTTCCTCTTGGTCTTGAATGCCCTTGCCAGCCTTATGGCATGGTAGGTTGCATCTGTTCCTGCATTACATAACCTAACCTTCTCGATCGATGGGACATATTCCACGATCTTCTCGCAGAGCTTGCATTCGTTCTCTGTTGAACCGAAGCCCCAAAGCTCGCCATTTTCGGCCTGTTCCTGGACAGCCCTCGTGACCCTGGGATGGCAGTGGCCCAAGATTACAGGACCAAAGGCCATGTGGAAGTCCAAGTACTCGTTGCCATCAATATCGTAAAGCATCTTCCCACTTGCCTTCTTGAAGAATATGGGGTGAGGGTCGGAGAACCTGAAGTCGTCGTGGACCGCCCCAACCGCAACGCGCTTGGCTTTCTCGTACAACTCCCTAGATTTCGCTAGATTCAAGCTGGATGCAAGTTGCATGAACCGCCATCTACTTATTATGTTTTGCATGACGCGGAAAAACTGCAAGTTACGATGACGCGCAGGCAGGGCGCATGGAAATGCCAATGCCAAACATAGGATGCACAGCCAAAAATTTGAACCGTGGATGTCCATGGAACACGGTATTCATTCCATTGTGCGACCTTTGTCAAAGCTGCTAAAAATGAAATGCCAATGTCGAAATTATGAGAAAGGCGCGAGCTGGATAAGCGATGGTCAATGTAGAAAGCAGATTGAGCGGCTATCCACGGCCTTTTTTGCGTTGGTAATCCCACGTTGGGCGATGCAAACGACTTCCGAGGATTCGTGATAGGTAGTAGACGAGTACGTTGCATGCCCACTCTCCCTATACCGTTTCATGATTCTCCGCCCAACAAGTTTTATAATCATCGCGTTCCGCCTCCGACCAGAAGGACGACCAGGGCGTGTCATTAAGCGGGAGATTCACGACTGCAAGGGATCGAGTCTATGATTCCCAATACCAACACCCCTGGCGGACGCAACAAGATGACTAGGAAAATCGGATTTGACACGGAGAGGTACCTAAAGGCCCAGGTGGCGAAGATCCTCGAGAGGGTATCGTATTTCGATAAGCTATATATCGAGTTCGGCGGAAAACTCTGCTCCGACAACCACGCCTACCGAGTGCTCCCGGGCTACGCGATCGACACGAAAGTTCAAATGCTAAAGCGCCTGGGCAAGCAGACAGAGATCGTCCACTGCATCTCTGCTAAGGACATAGAGGCTAGGAAGGTTAGAGGCGACAGCCGGCTCGCGTATGACAATCAGATACTTAAGGATATTAGCGATCTCGCCGAATTTAGCTTGCCGATCAGCGCGTTAGTCGTGACGCGCTTCAGCGGTGAGTTGAGCGCCCTCAAGTTCAAGCAGAAATTGGAGAACAGGGGGATCCGCGTCTTCATCAAGTATGAGATAAAGGACTACCCCAGGGACCTTGACAGGGTCCTCAGCGACGAGGGTTATGGGAAGACCGAATGGATTCCTACCGAAGGCAGGATCGTCGTCGTCACCGCCCCAGGCCCCGGCAGCGGCAAGATGGGCTTCGCTATGAGCCAGATCTACCAAGAGAGGAAGCGGGGCATCGCCAGCGGATTTGCCAAATTCGAGACCTTCCCGATCTGGAACATCGAGCTCGACCACCCCATCAACATCGCCTATGAGGCGGCAACAGCCGACATAGGTGACTACAACGTAGTCGACCCATTCCATCTCGCCGCCTACGGCATCACCAGCGTCAACTACAACCGCGACGTAGAGAATTTCACCATCCTGAAAAGGATGATTGAGCGCATGGTGGGTCCTGATGACCCAATGGCCAAATACAGATCTCCCACCGACATGGGCGTCAACATGGTTAAGGAGGGAATCGTCGACGACGAGGTCTGCCGCGATGCAGCTAGGCAGGAGATCGTGCGCCGCTTCTTCCGCTATACTCAGGATTTCATTGAAGGTAACACTGGCAGAGACACGCTTCGCCGCATGGACGAGATCATGGCCAAGGTCAACGTAAGACCCGAAGACAGGGCGGTTGTAGTTCCGGCAAGGGAGGCGGCTGAGGAGGCGGAGCGCAGGAGGAATGAGGGAAAGGGGCATAGAGGAATCTACTGCGGAGCTGCCTTGGAACTTCAGATCGGCGACGAGTGTCTGATCGTGAAGGGCAAGAACAGCCCCCTGATGCATGCCGAGTCAGCAGTCATATTGAATGCTATCAAATTAATTACTGGTTTATCGGATGATGTCCATGTCATAGACCCGAGGGTCATAGAAGCCATGATCAGGCTAAAGCGCGCCTTTGGCAGAACTGCTGCATCCCTCGATGTCAAGGAGGTGCTTGACGCCCTGGCGGCCAGCTCAGTTACAGACGAAAGGGCAAGGAGGTGCATCGATGCCCTTGAACGGCTCAAGGACTCGGAGATGCACACGACTCACCTAATGAACAATGGCGACGAGATTCCGCTCAAGCAGCTTGGGATCAATGTCACGACAGATGCCAGGATTCCGATCCCCATGTCATAGGCAGGATTTGGATCAAATCGCCAAAAGTATCCATTAACGTTAACGCATTTAAGTAAGAGATTATCGAAGCCAAAGTATCTTCAATCTCAATGTCAAGCAAGGTTAAGCCATGCATACGCAAAGGAGGTACATAGCTACTGCAGCATAAGATAGAAGGCTAAAGCATTAGGGACATTAACGTGACCGTCAAGGGAACTCTATCGAGCAAACTGCCAATTCACTCAGATGGGCCTCTTGGTATCTTTTTGACCTAAATGGTTTTTTCAATCAATCTTGCACGATGGCGTACGATGTCTAGAATATGCCAACGTTCCGGCAAAGTTTTATCTCAATTCGATTGCATTTGCCTCTGTGCTCTTCATGATTGGGATTGAGTACAGGGAGTACAGGCACGAAGATTCGGAAGGTTATAACAGGATTCATGACCAGGAGTGGAGGCACATCCCAGAGGCTTTTTGGCATGAATGGTCCCATAGGAAAGACACGACGATGTCTGTGGCGCTGATCGAAGGGAAAGTGGTAGGCGGAATACCGTTCCACATTAGGCGGTTCAGGATTGGGGAGGGAGCGACGATCGAGGCTGCCTTCGAGTATTCGGTAGTAGTCGATAAGGACCACAGGGGGAGGGGCATAGGAACTGGCATGATGGATGCTGCCAAGCGGTTCCTAATGGACAGATGCGACGCGATGATGGTCTACAGGGGAGGCGAGACAACGAAGGGGTACAACTTCTACGCGAAGAATGGCCACGTTGATGTTACATACATAAGGAAAAGGACGTTGGCAAATCCCAAAGCAAGACAATCGCGTGCAGATGTTGGAAGCATTGAAGAACTTTTCGCAGACGAGGACGAGGTCTTGCGCATTTTCCACAGTGCCTATGACCCGTATGGAGGGTATCCTGAGCGCTGCAAGGGATATTGGAAGGACGCCACCAATTCGCTAATATATCAAGAGATTCCACATGAACCCTTCAAGTTCCTGCACCTGCGCGACACAAAAGGCAGGCTCAGAGGATATGCGATTGTAGGACGCCAGGAAGGATCTAAGGAGTATACGATCTTGGAGCTTGCGACGGACAGGGGAGATTTGAGCATTGCGCGCAAGCTTGTCCTGGCTGCATGTGGTCTTGCAGCTAGCAAAGGCTGTGCAGTCTCCACATTCTGCCAAGATACGTCACATTATGCCAGCATCTACGGCCAAATCGGTTTCTCATGTACCAAGAGGTGCGAGGAATCTGAGATGATCATGGTTTATCCCCTCATGCCCGAAAGGCTGGCGAGGAAAGCTTGGAGAGGAAGCCCTGCACTCAAAGAAACGAATGTTGTGGCATGGACGCCTACGAGGAAGGTAGTGCTCAACGACCCTGAATCTCCTAGGAAGACTGTGACGCTAGAGATGAAGGATGACATTTTCACAAGATTGCTGCTACGTAGGATCGACATAGTCAACGCCGTGAGGTGCGAGTACATGACGATGGTAGGTGGATCTGCAAAGGATCTGAGGGCGATAGCCTCATCTCTGCCCTACACGGGCTGGGAGTACCACCGCATTGATTTCATTTGAGAATGGGCATAGGGCTGTGTATTCGCAAATCAACTTATGCTATGTTCTCTGAACTTGCAAGCACTACACTTCTAGAATTAATAAGTCAGGATATTCAAAAAAATGGATAACCTTTTTTAACTCCAGATGAATGCCAATTAACTTAATAGGTGAAGGTAAATGCCCATCATTAATGGGGAAGATGCGGAAAAGGGAGCTGTCGATGAAGTAGCAAAACTTATGCTTGTCTCGGCAAGGACTGCACCGAAATCTGGAGGGATAGATGACATACAGACGCTCTTGGTAACGGGGGAGGAGAAGGAAGCTCTAGCTACAGAGATGGAGAAGGTTGGCGTTGATAGAAATATCGATGGTTTCAAGAGAGATGGGCGGAACGTCCGGGACTCTCAAGCGGTTGTCCTAATCGGCGTTCGAGGAACGAGGAAGTTCGGGTTGAACTGCGGTGCTTGTGGCTATAAGAGCTGCGAGGAATTTGAGAATTCTGAAAAAAGACAAGGCCAAGACTTTATCGGGCCAAACTGCATTTTCAAGATCCTCGACATGGGAATAGCCTTGGGCTCGGCAGCCAAGATGGCAATGGAATTGAATGTAGACAACAGGATCATGTACCGCGTAGGGGTTGCTGCGAAAAGACTCGGATTGTTGCAGGAATCAAGTGTCGTGATGGGGATCCCATTATCGGCTAGGGGCAAGAGCATCTACTTCGACAGGCCTTTAAAGATTTAAACGTTGCGAGAAGCAGTTTCCACTCTTTCGGAAATGAAGACATCGGCAAACCACTTCCTTACTTAGATATTCTCACCATTTCCTTCGAACTATTTTGCCAGAACGATGTGGCATCTTAAACAGGATGGAATTTAGAGCTCCTGGGCAGAGGGGGCTGCATTTTCGAGGAAAGTAACTATGCGATCCAGCCAAGATGGAAAACTCGTTGCGAAGCAAATTACGATTTTCTCCTGCTGAACCAAACTTTCATATAGTGCCTATTGAGGTAATCGAGTACATGAGCGATGTATATTTCGCATCTGCCCAACCAAAAAAGTTTGAAAGGTCTGAGAGTCTCGTATTCAAGCTCGTGGAGGTTGCAAAGAAGGCTGGCTTGGCTGACGTGGTTCCAAAAGGCAAGGACAACTTGGTTGCCGTCAAGATCCACTTCGGGCAGATTGGCGGGTTCAGGACGATAAAGCCGCAGTTTGTGCGCAACCTGATCGATGCCATCAAGGAGTGTGGCGGAAACCCATATCTCGTCGACACCTGGGGGATAGGCCACCTGGAAGCTGCCGTGAAGAACGGCATAACGTATGAAAGCGTTGGTGCGCACATACTACCTACAAATGGTGTCAAGGAGGGGGACATCAGGCAGGTCAAGATCGACGGTTTGAGGTTCAAGGAGATTGACATAGCCGGCAATGTTTATGATGCTGACGCATTCATCAACTTCTCTCACTCGAAGGGGCATGGAAGCTGTGGCTACGGTGGAGCCATCAAGAACATCGCACTTGGTTGCACATCACCAAAGATAAGGCACGCTCTGCATTCAATGGAAGGCGAAGATGATGGTCCTAGGAAATTCCAGGAGGGAATGGCCGACTGCGTGGCCGCACTTTACACAAAATTCAGGGGCAAGGCGCTGCACATCAACTACATCTGCGACGTGCAGCCGAATTGCGATTGTGCCGAAGTTTCGGAACCAGCTTTTGTCCCAGACATCGGAATCGCAGCCAGCAAGGACATAGCCTCGCTAGAAGCTGCGACGTTAGACCTGATTAACAAGGCTCCAGGCCTTCCCTACTCTATCGCTGAGAAGTACAACCTCAAGGCAGGAGATGACAAGTTCAAAATCATCCACGGAAAGGATCCCTACATCCAAGTCAGGGCTCTAGAAAAGCTCGGTTTGGGCTCGGTAAAATATAACCTGATAGAAGTTTGAGCATCACATTACGGACATGTCCATATGGCTTTTATGATTAGTGTAACCTCTGACTTTATCTGTATCCAACTTGGAGAAGACAAGTGGTCAACTAATTAAAAGACGAAGCCAGTCTTAAAATTAAAGATACTGATGTTATGATCGAACCTATAAGCACTACCATGAAGATCTTCTTGTCGATCCAGTGCTTGAATATAATCATGCCCAGGACGGTTCCAAGTGCGCCCCCTAACGATGATATCGCCAGCGTCATTGTCTCAAAAAATAGTTCGGAGAGCCTATCATATTCAGAACAAAAACGTCCACAACAGCTTCTCAAGGGCAACGATGAAGAAAGTACTAACATTCATCACGAGAAGCCACCAGTTAATGAACATTAATATGTAGTGATGCAAATATGCTCGTCCCTCGGTTTTAATAATGTATTATAAGCTCCAAGGAATCTTGAGACTAATAGGCTCCTCCTATCTTTCATATTACCATGGGAACAGGATCGCCCAGCTTGTAGAAGGGGAGAAGGTGTGCACCAAGGCGATCCTTCGATATGGGAAGCGCTTTTCCGCCTTTTAAGAACTATAGCTCCTATAGGAAGGAGGAGTGATCTCCAGTAAAGTGGATGAGTCTGTGATGCCTAAAGGATTCATTGGGGCTTATAAGCGGCATTGAAATAACCTAATGACATACTTTGGGGAGGAGATTCCTCAAGGATAGAAGCGGAAAGATCGGCGGCGCGATAGCCGCCCTACTCGCCATCATCGTCATCCTGATCTACACGAGGGTCGCGAGCACACCGAAGGGGTCGGAGGACGCCTTCTACATGGTGTACGGCGCATTCAAGTGGTTCCTAAAAGCCCTTGACCTCTTGAAGTACGTCGAGGAATATCTCAAGCCGTTCGAGGAGTTCCTCAAGTACGTTCAGGGAACGGAGCTGTGGCCCCTCATCATCTCGATCCTCGCACTGGTCGTCATGGAGCTCGCGGTCATGTTGGTATACTGTGGCACATGGATAACGATTGATACGACGACATCGATTTTAGGTTTAGTGAGCGGCATAAGGGCCAGTCGCAAGAAATACAGTGAGCCTTATGGAAAATCGAGATCAAGCCTCGGTAGGATTGTAGCTGCATTTGGTATGGTTGGAAAACTGCGTCTGTCGAAAGGATACAAACCTAACCCTTCAATAAAGGTAAAGATCGGAAAAATAAAGAAACAGCCTCTTTGGAGAAGGTTATCGATAACGGAGTGGTGGGATCTCGGAGAGAATCAGCTTATTACGCTTAAGGAGGGCATGCTCAGGTATTTAATCTTAGAAGCAAAGAAACTTTATCCTACGAAGGTCGCTCCCAAGGGCTCCATAACCAAGCTTGCTGAGAAGTCAGGTATAGACAGCGCTATATTGTGCAGGGCCATGAACCAGGAGAATTATGCCATGACCGTCAAGAACTTTGAGAAGCTTCTCAACACGCTTAGGATCCCCTACAGTGAGCTGACGCCCTATATCAAATCCATTGGCGGAGGAGGATTCAAAGAATCTATAACCTATCCCAAACTTCCATTTGATCTCTACAACGAAGATGGAGCGACGTTGATAGCCGCAGGGTTGAAGGACGGGCATATCCGCAAGGATAGGACCACCTTCGAGTATAATAATTATGATGATGAAAATGTGCAAAGGATAATTGGATCTGTCAAAAGGGTCTTTGGGGATGTTAATTATCAAATGCGCTATGATGAAAAAAGCAGGCAGAAGGGCGTGCTCTTTCATTCAGAGGTTATTGGCTTGGCTCTTAATAGGGCTGGAGTACCCAAAGGTAGGAAGACTGCACAGGAGTATCATCTACCGGATATGATAAAGTTTGGAGATTTAGATATAAAAAAGAAATACTTTAAACAAGTTATCCGAGATGAAGGTTACATTGAATATAGC
>CAZWAU010000243.1:0-5718 GCA_964631995.1 uncultured Nitrososphaerota archaeon | reverse complement strand
CTTGACCGGTAATTTAGGTTGCATGAATGGAGTATCGCAGCGGGCATAGTTGGATCTCTGGCATCTCTGCAAAAGGAACGCAACGCGAGGGTTCGAAAGGTCGAGGTTGGAGTTGGGCAGCTCTCAGGCATAGATGTGGATACTCTAAGGTATGCTTTATGTAGCTTGGGCGATACCGAGGGACTTAAAGGAGTGGACTATTCGGTCACAATTAATGAGGGAAGATTCAAATGCTTGAAGTGTGGACATGAATGGAATTTTAATGAATCTAGGGAGACTTTGAAAGAGATATCGAAGGAAACATGTGGTGTTGAGGAACCTGATGGACTCGAATCACCTCTCCACTTTTTTCCTCAGCTCATTACAGTGTTTTTAAAGTGCCCGAAATGTGGGAGTAGCGACATCGATGTTATCGGAGGAATGGATACTGTGATAGAAGGTGCAATTCTAGAGGGGGGCTGAGTTAAGTTATGATTTTTGATTTCAGACTTAAGATGATCGAGAAAAGGCTTGAAGATATAAATGAAGTACTTTTGATTTCGAGCGGGAAGGGAGGCGTTGGCAAGAGCGTTTTGGCAGCTACTTTGGCAAACCGCATCTCTAATGAAAAACTGGTAGGCCTGCTAGACCTGGATCTGCATGGTCCGACTTTACCACTTCTGCTGAAACATAGGGGCAGGTTGAAAGGCCTAAAGGATGGCATAGATCCGGTGATAGCCAAGAATGTCAAGCTTGTGTCGCTTGGCCTGCTCACAGCTAGTAAGCCAATGCCGCTTAAGGGAGAAGTCAAACGAGATCTTATAATCGAGCTGCTTTCAGAGATTAACTGGGGGAGACTGGATTACCTGATAGTGGACCTTCCTCCAGGAACAGGCGACGAGGCGCTAATGGCTGTCAGACTGATGACCAAGAAAGCTTCTGCTGTGCTTGTTTCAACTCCTTCGCCTCACTCAATAGGAGCCGTCAAGAGGATGTTTTGGCTATTGAGGGGAGAGGGTACGAAAATCGTTGGCCTGGTCCTGAACATGGCGTACATAGTTAATTCACGCCTTGGAGTGGCGCCATTTGGAAAGTATGATGTTGAGGAGATAGGGAAGGAAGTAGGCATTAAGGTCATTGCCGAGCTTCCGCTTGAACCTGAGATAGCGTCATCGGTACCCATAAATATGGAAAAGCTTTCGAGCGAATTCCGCAAAGGTCTAGAAAAAATATATCAGGCTGTGAGAGAGCCGCATTAGATAAGGTAAAAAAGCTTCAAACTGCTCCGAGAATTTTGCCAAGACCAATTATTTTCAGGCCTTACCACTGAACTTTGGCGTTTCAAGGCTTGCTTTTTAAAAATTCATGAATATGTTCATCCATTGTCGAAGGTGCTTTCTTGGTGAAACTTATAAGAAGCGTGGAATGAGGCATCATATATGAGAGAGTTTTCAATTAGTTGCGGATGGCGCTCCGATTTGCATCGAGTAATTGAATGATGTTGTTGAATTGGTAGAAGATGAATGAACGGCATCATAGAATTTGTAAACAATCTGCTAATAGAGTGGATATCTAAGTTTGGCTTTTCTGGAATCGTTGCAGCGGCAGCATTGGAGATCGTCGTAATGCCAATTCCTGGCGAGATCGTCATGCCCTACGTTGGCTATGTTGCTTGGCTAACTGGCAGTGGATTGGGCTCACTACTTCCTTCGGTGGCAGCTGGAACGCTGGGTAATGTCATAGGCTCATTGGTAATCTATACCATAGGCCTCAAGGGCGGCAGGCCATTTGTGTCCAAATATGGCAAGCATTTATTCTCCGAGAAGGGACTTGCGAAAGCTGAGGATTTGTTCAAGAAGCATGGAGGACTTGCCGTTTTTATTGGAAGGATGCTGCCAGGAATTAGAACCATAATCTCACTTCCAGCGGGATTCTTCAAGATGAGCTTAGTGCCATTCCTCATCCATACTTCGGTAGGCTCGGTTCCGTGGAACATTAGCATGGCGTACGCAGGATATGTCCTAGGACCATACTGGTATAAAATCTTGGAGCATTCACAAATCCTTGATGCTGTGGCGATAACAGTTTTCCTGATTTTCCTGCTTTACTTAATTGTCCACCGACAGCGGAGAGGTAGAATGAACGAATGAAAATGTTTTGCTGCCCCTACTCGATTTTCTCTTTCTTTCGTAAATACAACAAATTTGAAATGAAACCTCAGGGCAAAAGTTTTTTAGAAGGATTTGGTGATTTTCAATCTTCCCTAGGATCCTTTTCGGCATGGCAAATTTATTCGTTTGGCATTCCATCTTGTAGGAGCATGGGGAAAAATAGATAGATCAGTATGGGAGCAGCCACATTGCCTTCCCCATTATGATCAGCAGGACCCTTACCGTTTCCATGAAACCCCAACCCACGCTGACTCCCATGTATATCTGAGGCGCGCGCTGCATGAGCGATTGAATCCCTTGACGCTCCCTGACCAAAGGTTTGAACAGGAGCCTCCCAAATATGGAGCCGACGAGCTGCGAAAAAGAGCCGACTATTCCAACTGAGGGCATGGTACCAGCGATGAAGCTTATCAATATGCCAGGTTTGTGCAGCAAAAAGTCGCTCACGAGATAAACGACCGTGCCTATTAGGAAAGAAGCGATTACCTTGTCTGGCTTGAAGATGTATCCAGTCCAAACCCAGACTTGCTGCCTCGCCCATATGCTCGCTTCTACTGGCCATACGCTTACCGTTGCGGGATAAGCTCCAGAAGGTATGGGCGAAATGCTCCAGAGGTAAGACACGAATATCAAACTTCCTATCAAGCCTAAGATGATGAGTATGATGTATGTTTTGACGTATTCCCTGTGTTCTGCTTCCAGTATGTCGGCCTGCTTGAACGCCATCGCTATCTCCGCCCCTCCAGTGTACATTGAGATTGGTGCGAACCAGACAGATTTGTCAGACCAGTTGGTGCTGAATACCATGTATTGAGGCAGCCAAGTTATCGAGAACCCAGCCAAAGTTATGCCCGCACTGTTGGCCGAGAGGAAGCTCGCAAAGAAAGAGCCTCCGATAACGAAGATAGCCAACATCCAGATTGGGAAACCTGTCAGGTAGTTGGTCAGCAGGACCGATCCCATGCTCGCGCAAAGGTACGTTCCCAATACAATCTTGAATGATGGCCCCTTTGCATAGGTGTCAGGAGGAATCTTGAAGGCGCCAACAAGCTTTCTCCAATGCACCAATAGAGGGATGATTGTGGCGGCTAGAGACAGCCCCAGAGTTGTGCTTATGTAGAGATGGATTTGGGATCTCTCCACAATTATAGGGAGGGTCCAAGAGACATTGTATGGGCTGTCCTTGGGCCAAAGTTTCATCGAGGTCATCAGATATGTCCCAATGCCGTAGTATGCGAAGGCTCCAGCAAATTGCGTCACCGTTACCCAGATAGGGAGAATTATGCCAGAGGCGAACATTGGCCCGCTCACCGTGAAGGCAAAGGCGACGCCCGGCACGAGGTGCGCTAGGTAAGGTGTCATGTCGAACATCTGCGCGGAAACGATCGAGGAAGATGCCTCTAGACCCCCTCCACTCAGAAAAGGGCCGAGCAGGAAAGGAAGGAAGCTTGTGAAGAGATTTCCAACGATGCCCAGTAGAGCTGACACCATGAAGAACCTCGTTCCAGATGGTTCCCGTTCTGCCAGTATCAGAACCGCCCCAGCCTGAGCTGTTGCAAGTGGAAAGTCGAGCTTCTGCATCTGAACATATACTGTGTATGCCAGGTATCCTAAGGAGATCGTAGCTGCCACATTGAACACGAGAAAAAGAAGCTGGACCAAGATAGGAATCGCCATGGCTGGATCTAGGTACAACCACTTCTCAGCCATCAGTCTCTCTACATCTTTCTTAGACGGGACCCACCACTGGGGCAGGTACTGCGTGACGCCCAGTGCTTGTGCCTCAGCACTATAGCCACGGTACATGTTTTGAATCGGCTCCAAGAAAAATAGACCGTAAAACGAGGCGATCCATTGGAAGGCCAAGATTATGAAAAGTTCCTGCTTCCTAAGCGGGCTCCCCATAAACCTTGAGATCTCAGACCAAACAAGTATGACTATCCAGGGCCACCATCCGATCTGGATAGGTAAGGTTACGCCCGTGACGAGGTAGCTGTATATCATCATTGGCTCCACGAGGGCTAGGGAGAAGAGAAGGGCTAGCATCGACCTCCAAGTTAAGCCTGGATTTTTTCTTCCACCCTCGGTCATCGGGCCTCGATGGCAAACAAGTTAGCAAATCTATAATATGAACTTAATCCACTGGCTTAGGGGCAATTCCAAAGAGCTTCGAAGGAGGCTGCCATTCACTAAGCTTCCAGAGGAACGGGCACCTCTGGCGCTTTCTTCTGCTGAGCTCTTTCGCAAGGCAATGTAAAGAAGAAGCTCTTGGCTTCTCCGCAGCCTGAGCATCTCGCCTTTATGATTTCGACCAGGCTTTGTCCAAAGCTTCGCAGAAGTGACCTCTCTACCCTGAGAGGTAAACCGCAACCACACACATTTTCGCTTACTGCATGGTATTCATCTGCTAAGGTTTGGGCTTGGTCGGCAACTAGGTCCCTGTACTCTCTGGGAAATTGGCTTCCTGCAGCGATGAAGTTGATAAGAGCGTCGAGCCCATAGAGTGTTCTTGTCCAAAACTTGGATTCTGAAGAAAGGCCTTTAGCTTCATCTTCTTCTTTCCAAGAGGGGGGAAATATCTTTAGAATTTCGCCGCGCCTTGCATCAAAGTATGTAAAAGGCTCGTTGGGGTATATGAACTTCCCGCAATTCTTGCACTTGGCGACATTCAGCTCTCCGCGCACAAGCTTCCAACAGAGCTCGGGCTCTGCTGCAACATCGATGAAAAGACAAACATCAATCTCTACTTTGGCGCCGCACTCGCAGTTGAGAATGGATTTGCTAATTTGCATGGCTGCCGCCTGGGAGCGGAATGAAAGGACCTTCGAACCTATCATAAGGTTCATGGTCAAAGAAGGTTGACTCAAGAGAGCCGTAGCTGCCTACAGGCACTAAAGTTCTTTGGTTTTATGGGTCAAGATGAGCTAGTTTTTCTAATACAACGCCCTCAGTGCCAAATTTGGGAGATCGACTCATTGATCCTTTACGGTCTGAGGACCGCGCTTGCGCCTGCCGCCTCCCACCGAGGTACCATAAGCTGCCAACCTTGCGAGAAGGTAGCTTATCTGAATCTCTGGCTCTCCTCCTAACGCAATGCGTGCATCTGCTTCTGCCGCGGTTTCCATGATAAGAAATTTATCATTCTCATCCAACTTTAGCTTTTCCACCTCTTTCTGAATCTGCCTTATGATCTCTGGGCCCGAATATCCTAGGTCCGACAACATATCTCTAAGCATGATCCTTGAACGTTGGAAATCCCCACTGAAAGCTATCTCGAAAAGCTGTTTTATGTCATGAGGGAAAAGGTTCTCCAATACTTGGTACACTGCAATAGTCGATATCTTGCCCTTAGCAACGGCAACAGCCTGGGCAAGGTCTATTGCACGTCTAAGGTCTCCTTCGGAGTATTCCGCAATGCGTTTCAGGCCTGCAGCGTCGTACTTAACCCCTTCAGCCTCCAAGATATCCGCTAAGCGCGATTGCACTTTTCCACTCGAGTAGGGCAGGAAGAGAAGGGTCGAACATCTAGAGAGAATAGCACCTATAACCCTGTCTTTGTACTGAGCGG
>CAZWAU010000242.1:0-13613 GCA_964631995.1 uncultured Nitrososphaerota archaeon | reverse complement strand
ATAAAGGGAGGGAGGGAATGCATGCACCTCGTTGAGCCAGCTTATGTTGAGATTCGGGACATCATATTTTCTGGAGCCAGAGAAAATGGCTTGAACATAGACGACGGAGGTTCGTTCGACACGCCAGCATCTCACATATTTCTTAGGAATTTGAAGGTCATAGATGTGGGTCCAGATGGAAACAGGGACTGCATCAAGCTTTCGGGCGTTGACCATTTTATCATCGAAAACTGCACCTTGGAACGTTGGGGGAGCGATGGTTCGGCCATAGATCTGGTGGGCTGTCATGACGGGCTTATAGAAGGGTGCTTGTTCAGGCATGGAGACGATGCTGGGGCAAGTGGCATACAAATCAAAGGTGGAAGCTGCAATGTCACGATTAGAGGTTGCAGATTCGAGCACTCTGGCTTTAGGGCTGTCAACATAGGCGGAAGCACAGACCTGCAGTACTTTAGGCCCCAGCCTCCTCCAGGATACGAAGCCAAAGACATAACCGTCGAGGGATGCATCTTCGTCGGCTCTGAAGCACCCATAGCTTTCGTTGGAGCAGAAGGCGCGATCGTTAGGTTCAACACAATATACTGTCCAAAGCGATGGGTACTGAGGATACTTCAAGAAACCGTTAGCCCAGACTTCGTCCCATGCCGCAATGGAGTCTTCACAGACAACATAATCGCTTTCATTTCCAAGGAAATAATAGAAACAGTAAATATAGGAAGCAACACAGCACCCGAAACTTTCTACTTCGCGAGGAATGTTTGGTATGCTGTGGACGATCCTAGTCTGAGCTTTCCAAGCCTGCCAGTGGAAGAGGAGGAAGGTGTTTACGGGATTGACCCGAAGTTCATCGATCCTGAGAGAGGAGACTTCCACCTTGAACCTGGAAGCCCAGCCAACGACAAGGGAGCTTACGCTCTAAACTTGCTAGACGATAATTTGTAAGCGCTTATCCTCAAAACCTACTCCTCAAATGCAGGTCCCTTCCAAACACTTCCACCAAATGTGCATACGTAGATGATAGAGTCATCATCCGGATCGAATTCAACGCGCATCGCGTTGCGGAATGGTAGGCCGCGCATAGGTTCCCAAGTGTCGCCCTGGTTTTTGCTCAGCCAAAGGCCAGGTCCTGGAGCCCCTTCCGTTAGGCAAAGGTAGACCCAATCTGGGCGTACTGGATTTATCGTAGCGCCAAAAGTTTCAGGACCTTTTCTCACAATCCGGCTCCAAGTTTCGCCTCCATCTGTCGTCTTGTAAAGACCCCCCTCTTGATCGTAAAGATCACCGGCACCAAGGTAGATGATGCTGCTGTCTCTTGGATCGACATCAAAATCTTTTGGCCAATGCAAGGGCCGGGAGCTGTTGATCCATTCCCATCGCTTTCCATCATCTGTGGAACGGTAAAGACCTGCTCCGGCGGTTCCTGAAAGCGTGCCCTTCGTGGGGGATGTTACCAGCACGAAAAGGGTGCCATCTTGATGGAGGATCAAGCGACAGACGCGTTCATTCTCAGGAACTCCTACACCATCTGAACTCTTAAACCAAGACCTGCCACCATCGATGGACTTGTAAACTCCATCCTCGAAGCATGATGCATAAAGAACACGTGCATCTTTCGGGCTCTTTGGATCAAGCACGATCGATGTTACTGGTTTGTTCGGAAGGCCTTTCGAGGAGTCGATCCAGTTGACTCCGAAATCCTCGCTAATTCCAACGCCTCCTCCAGCCTCTGGCCAGTAGTGCCTCCCTGAGATTACATTCATATTTGGGATGTCGTGGAGATCTGAGAAAGCTGCCCAGATCCTACCCGGAACCTTTGGATCGAAGGCAAGCTCATATGTTGTGTTTCGTAGCGGTTTACCATGCATCCAATACCAGCTTTCCCCGCCATTGGTGGAACGTGCAAAACCTATGTCCGTGTATGCGATGTAATGCCTGTTGTGTTGGAAAGGATCTACATAGTAGTGCCATGCCGTCGTTACCACTAGGCCATTATTTATCCAGCGATGGCCTGGGCCAGGCGGTCCTTGTCCAGACTCGTGTATTGTGTGCGAGGAATTCCAAGTTTTGCCACCATCCTTGGTTATGTTGCAGGTCATCCAAGTTGTCAATATGACATGGTCTGGATTGACTGGATTGACGTTTGCGCCTGAAACGTTCTCATCCCAACCGCCAGTCTCGGCTATGATGTAGTCCGGTTCAACATTGAGTCTGCCAGAGATCTTGGTCCTGAACATGGTTTGGTGCCAAGATCGGCCACCATCATCGCTTTTGTAAACTATTCCTCCTAAACTTGTTGAGGCGTAAATAGTCAGTGGTTTTTGGTTCGTTGTCAGGAGGTATGTGTACTGGCGCGGGCGTAGCCCATCTGCTCTGCTAATGCCCTCTCCCATCGCCTCGATCCATGTTTCGCCAAAATCATCGGACCTATATATTCCACCAATGAATTTTCCGTCCACAATCTTGCTTTCAACAGAACAGTACAGTTCGCAGGATTCGATTTCAGAATTCGATCCACCCACGAAAGCTTGAACACTTTTACAAGGAAGGTCTTTGCTTGCTTCATTCCAATTTTCTCCACCATCGTTCGATGCAAAAACACCCCTGTCGGTTCCAGCAAAGCATCGCCTTTTTGATGGTGGGCTTGTTTGGTCGATATGGATGCCAGAAACGCGTCCGCTAAGCCCCTTGCACCTCCTCCAGCTCTTACCCGCATCCTTCGAGAAGTAGCCGCCATCCCTGTATCCTGCGATCATCATGTTTACATTGTGAGGATCGATGGCAAGTTCTAAGATTCCATTCGGAATTTCAGTTGAGAATCTCGACCAAGTTTCGCCACGATCTCGGCTTACCATAAGGGGACCCCTCCACCCGCTTGCTGCAAACGCCACATTTGGATCGGTTGGATGAAAGACTGGCCTTAACTCTGTGGAACTAAGGAGCCTTTCGTGGTGAAGCATCTGCCAAGTCTTTCCACCATCGGTTGTTCGATAGGCCGCGCCCATGTCACAATTCAAGAGCATTAGGTCCGGGTCGTGTGGCGAGATTGCGGGCGTGTACATCGCTCCCCCACCGCTCAGCCCTGTGCTTTTCCAGCCGAACTTTCTCAAGGCCAATTCCTCATTACCAACAGTTTACAGATTAACTATATGTAATATTCTATACCATCGCGCATAGTTTGAGTACTGCCCATTGTTGCCAACATGTCCAAGCTGTAGATTTGCTCAAGCTATTTGACCTGGTAAGAAGGCTAATTAACTTGAATGGCATTTCGCATTTTTGATCGCAGTGGCCAAGAGGTTTATCGTTGGAATGCAGGTGCACTTCCTAAGCGAGCTTTTGGACGAGGGCATAGCTGCGGCTCTAGAAACGATGTCAGATGTGGGTGGGGTAAATACATTGATGCTACTCACAAATGTGGACGAGATGAGCACGCTAAGTTGGGGCAAGCTTAGTCACAACCCAACTGGAAGGCGATTCCTCTCTGTTTCTGGATTCACTTACGAACCTCACTTAAAATACTACTCCAAGACAAAGATGAAGCCCAAGAAGATCGACGAAAATGGAGCCAGTGCCTTTCACGCAGCGATAGAGGCAGCGGAGAACTATGGCATGGAGAGGTATGCCTTCATTCTCCATAGGTTCCCTTTTTTTGAAGAGTATCGGGATTCCCAAATGGTTGATGCCCTTGGGAGGCAGTTGCCTGGCGTCTTTTGCTACAACAACCCAGAAGTTCGAAATCTCTATCTTGGGATGGTCGAGGACCTGCTCAGGAGCTACGACCTTGATGGAATATTCCTCGACCTTCTGGACCATTCTATCCAGTTCGGTTTCAGGACGCTTACCGATGAGATGGCCGATATGCTAGGTCGAACATCCTTGCCTTATCCGGAGATGGGATTAGCTTGCTTCTGCAAGCACTGCAGGGAGAGGGCTGAAAAGGAGCGGATCGATGTCGAAAAAGTAAGGAGGGGCCTTCTACGCGGAGTTTCGCTTGGCTACATACCTGACAAAGTCGAGAGATTGGCAAGGGTGGACGAAGTTTTCAGGTTCTTGGCTGAGGTGCCAGAATACTTGGAGTGGCTACGCTTCAGGATGGAGTCAAATGCTAAGCTTCATGCAGAGATACACGAACTCGTGAAATCCATCGATCCAAGTCTGAAGGTTGCACTTGACATTTACAGCATTTCCGATTCTTGGAAGTATGCAGCCGACTGGAAGAAGCTGGTAGGCTCGTGTGATTGGATAAAGCCTATGTTCTACTCCGGTACGTATCCAGGGGCTCCATTTCCACCTGAGAGGGTTTACAGCGAAACCATTGCAGCAATAGAGGAAACGAGCCATATGGTTGGGATCGCACCAGGGGTGAATGCCTGCGCACTCACTCCTGAAGATGTTAGTAAGTCTGTGGAGCAGGCGCTTAGGGCTGGAGCCGACGGCGTTGTAGTCTCTTGGGATTATGCGCTAATTCCGCTAGAATCGATGAGTGCAGCAAGGAAGGCGATTGAAAAACAGTGATTTTGATCCAAAAGCAAACAAACTCCACGTACCCTTACTCTGCTTTTGATTCGAGAGACTCTGTTAGAATTGGCTACTAATTTAAAGCACTTTCACTTCACTTAACCAAAACCTTGACTGCACTTCCTTCCTCCAAAGGAAATGCCTTGACCTGATTGAGATTTGCCTTAATCAATGATAGAAATTCTTGGTGTTGGCTTGTGGAACCGTGAAATGCTGCCGCAACCTTTGGTCTAAGCTCCGAGACCATCTTAAGGACATCTCTTGGGCTGGCAGTTGGCGAAGGGGAGCCTGTTGGAACGAAGGCGATATCGGCCCTAAGATTTCCAAGGGGAACATGCGCGGAGTCGCCACCGTGAAAGATGGAAATTCCTTCAGCCTCAACCAAGAACAAAACTATTGGGCCCCTATGGATGCCTGCAATAGACGTAAAACTGAATCCCCTGAGCTCAATTTTCTCGCCAAGCTTGGCCTGCACAAGCCTATCGCTTTGGACGCCATCTTTCAACTCCGATACCAAAGATGCATCTGCGATGACATATGCGCCAGTTTTCGAGCTTAACAGAGAGGCGTGCTCCTTTGAGTAGTGGTCGCCGTGCCCGTGGCTATAGAAGATTGCATCCAACTTATTGAGCTGGTCGACATCTCTTCGATCGATCAGGTTGGCGGGGTCGAATGCGAAGACATTACTTTGCGTCCTTACGAGAATCCCTGAGTAACCAAGGTAAAGGATGAAAATTTCCCCGTTTTCAAGACGAGAGCCATAAAGTTTCTTCAGCCCTTCTTCGACCTTTCTTGAGGATGGCATGCCAAGACTTAGCAAAATGTTCCTTAAAGGGTTTTTTGCTCATCACAAAGCGCCTCTTTTCGTTGGTCCATTGCCTGAGATGCAAGCCACTATAGATAGAGTCACTTTTTCTGCCAAACTCAGGACATGGGCTTTCTATTGAGGAGAGAGGCTGCGCATGAATTGGAATACGGCCTTCCTATTGAACCATTTCGCTGAGAGCAAAGGGGTTCAATGCGAATTGAGAAGGAGCTCTCAAGATGCTCGCAGAATCGCACATCGATGGTAGATGTGAAAGCTTTTTGGAGCTATGCTTATTAAGGGTTTTTAAATCTTGAAAATAAAATGCTAGATGAGGAGACCAGAAAGGCTGTCTTTATTGCACAAAGAAACGAAATAACGGAACGCTTCGTTTATGAGAAACTTTCAAAATCTTCAAAAAATATTAACAACAGGCAAATCCTAAAAAAGATATCTGAGGATGAACAGAAACACTACGATTTCTGGAGGATGTACACAAAGGAGGATGTGAAGCAAAACAATGCGAAAATTTGGTTTTACTCTTTGATATCGATGTTATTTGGAATAACTTTTGGACTGAAGCTTATGGAAAGGGGGGAAGAGAAGGCGCAGGTCACCTATGATAAGATCTCAAGAGTGTTGCCAGATGCAAAAGCCATCGTAAAGGACGAGGATGAGCATGAGGCCAAGCTGTTGAAATTGATAGATGAGGAGCGCTTGAGGTATGTGGGTTCGATTGTCCTTGGCATGAATGACGCGCTCGTTGAGCTTACAGGAACGCTGGCCGGGCTGACGCTTGCACTGCAAAGCACGCGCCTTATTGCGATGGCTGGCCTGATTACAGGAATTGCTGCTTCTCTTTCGATGGCAACGTCCGAATACCTATCGACGAAATCTGAAGGTGAAGAAAAGGATCCCATGAAGGCATTGATTTACACAGGTTGTGCTTATGTCTTCACTGTTTTCTTTCTGATTCTCCCTTACTTGGTTTTGGATAACTTCTACGTTTGTCTAGCATCAACAATTTTCAATGCGATAGTTGTTATCTTTGTATTCACTTTTTATGTCTCCGTTGCAAAGGATCTGCCATTCAGGAAAAGATTTTTTGAAATGGTAGCGATCAGCCTCGGAATAGCAGCCCTATCATTCGGAATAGGGTTTATCATCAGGTCTTTCCTGAATGTTGAGGCATAAGGATTCAAAAACATGCATAGTACTTCATTCTTCAGACTGGAGGCAAATGGGCACCTTGCCCTTCATGGCATCACCATGTCTTCTGACATGTGGTTCATCGCCACGTTATCGCGATCCTTTCACATTCTTTGAGCTTCAACGCCAGCTCCTTTGCATTATGGTCGAGACAATGTGGTTAATTGTTCAGATGGAAAAACTCTAAAGTAAAGCGCCCATGCAGGAAGGCACACCAATGTGGCTAGGGCGGTTCTGTCCTTGAATAAAAGAAAGTTCTCATTTCTCATTTTAGGAGTGGTAGTTATACTTCTCTCATCGCTCCTTTTTTGGAAATCTATGAAGGGCGAGGGCAGGCTTTTCGCCTTTGTCTTGCCATGGGATGATGGCGAGGAGACCGTAACGAGCTTGAGCGGTAGGCTCGATAAGCCGGCAGGCAAATTCGGGTATGTTAGGGCTGGGGAGGATGGGCACCTATACGTTGGAGGAAGACGCATAAGATTTTTGGGCGTTAATATCGTAGGCAGGGCTGCTTTCCCTGAGAAGGAAGACGCTGAGAAGGTGGCAGCGAGGCTTGCGAAGTTTGGAATAAACATCGTGCGATTCCACCACATGGACGCCTCTTGGGAAACATTCAACATTTTCGATAAAACATTTGGAGACACGAGGCACATTAACCAAGAGGCACTAGACAGGCTTGACTATTTTATATCGAAGTTGAAGGAGAAAGGCATCTATGTTGATCTAAATTTACTTGTAGGGAGGCTTTTCAAAAGCGCTGATGGTCTACCAAATGAGATAGAATTGGTCGATTGGAAGGACCAGCAGGTACTCGGTTTTTTTGTTGATGAAGTTAAAATGCTCGAGATGGAGTATGCCAAGCAACTTCTGACCCACCGCAACCCATACACGGGGCTGACCTATGCCGAAGATCCTGCCGTAGCGTTCGTTGAGATAGTAAACGAGCAGGGATTGATCCAGGGCTGGCTCGATGGTGCATTGGACAGGCTTCCAGAAGTGTTCAGAAGAAGGCTTGCTGAAAAGTGGAACGATTATCTCAGGCTAAAGTATGGCTCTGACTTGAATCTATCGAAAGCCTGGGAGGTCGCAGATGGGGAGCCCCAGGAAGAGATGCTTGAGAACGGATCATTTGAAAAAGGGACTGAGGGCTGGTCTTTCGAGGTGCACGATGGCGCAGTAGCTCAAAGCGGTCTTGTAGATGGTCCAGATGGAAAAAGGGCTCTTGAGGTCAGAGTGACAAACATGGGCTCTGAGAATTGGCACGTGCAGTTCAACTACCCTCACCTGGAGGTCAAGGCTGAGGTGAACTACCTCGTCAAGTTCATGGCAAGGGCAGACAGGAAGGTAAGCATAAGCGTTGGCATAATGCAGGCTCATGAACCTTGGAATAGTCTATCGAACAGGATAGTTTTGGAACTGACGAGCGAGTGGAAGGAGTATGAAGTTGCTCTAATCGCTTCAGTTTCTGAGATGGACGCGAGGCTCGACATCTCCAACCTTGGAGCAGCATTGGCAACCTACCAATTCTGCAGCTTCTCCATGAAGGCCTTTGGGGGCTATGGGCTAAAGGAGGGGGAAGGCCTGGCTGGGTCGAATGTATCAATTTTCGAGTTGGCCGAGTTTGGGAAAAGGAGCATAAAGGCGAGGATGGACTGGGTCGAATTTCTCTACCAACTTGAGCAGGACCGCTATTTCGTTGAGATAGGCATGTACCTCAAGGAGGAGCTGGGTGTCAGGGCACTTGTGATAGGAACCATAGTTGGCTGCAGCACGCCGAACATCATGTCAAAGCTGGACGTGGTAGACACGCACGCCTACTGGCAGCACCCAGCGTTTCCAGGCGCTCCATGGGACCCTGAAAACTGGTACGTTGTCAACGAGCCGATGGTCAACCACCCCGAGGACTGCACTATACCTTGGCTTTCCCTGAAGAGGGTATACGGAAAGCCGCACTTGGTGAGCGAGTACAACCACCCAGCACCCAACTTTTATGATTCTGAAACGGCAGTAACACTCGCCACATATGCGGCGCTCCAGGACTGGGACGGGATCTTCCTTTTCGATTATGGAAGTGGAGACGACTGGAATTCTATGCGCATAAGGGGATTTTTCGACATAGACCAGCACCCAGCCAAGATGGCGACCATTGTAATGGCGCGCACATGATCTTCGTAAGGGGTGACGTGACACCAGCCAAAGAATTGGTGGCAACGGGGCTTGACGAGAAGCGTGAGGTTGAGCTGATCGCAAATGGAAAGGTTTCTGCATGGAACCTTCCAGACGGAAGGTATGCTGGAATAAGTGGCGACACGGCACTTGTGCACAGGACTGCGCTGATCATCGATGGTGGCGAAGGTAGAATCAATGCAAGCTCTTATGGACCAGTTTACATCTCTGATAACAACGAGATCATCTGGAACGCAACAGACCGAAAGAAGGGGGTTCTACTTGTCAATACGACAATGAGCATAGCAGTTGTAGGGTTTGGCGGAGGAAAGAGCTTCGATTTTGGAAGCGTAATAATCAGGCCTGGAGATACGCTTCTAGATGGTTGGTGTGTTGTGGCTATATCAGTGGTCGATGGCGAGAGCTTTAATAATTTCAGTAAACTTTTGCTTGTCACTGCCGGTTACACAACGAATACTGGAATGAGGGTGCGCGAGTACGATGGTGGGAAGGAGATCGCCTTTGGGTCGACTGATTTGATAAAAATTGGGGAGCAAAAAGGGCCAATAACGTGCGGCAATTACTGGGGAAGGGCTCCAACGTTGGTAGAGGGCATACAGGCCACAATTAAGATCGGAACTTCTAGAGATATCTTGGTTTATGCTTTGGATGGCGTGGGCAAAAGGACAAAGCAAGTTCAAGTTTCAGATAACAATGGCTATAAGGAATTCGTTGTTGGGCGGGAGTTTGAAACCATCTGGTATGAGATAGCCACAGAGGGATAGCAGGCTTACTATAGAAGAAAAGAGAGCCATCATCATTGTTTAGGGCTTTTCACTAAGGAATTGGTAAGAGCTTGGAATTTGTTTTAGGCATAATGAAAAAAGCTACAAAGATCTGCAAACCTCTTATATAGTGTGTAATTAGCTGAGATTGGAAAAGTGGTGGCTATGATAATCTTCGTTATCGTTGCTCCTACATTGGAAAAGTACGAAAAAGTAGGGGGGATGTTCGACCTGAAGAGGCGTTTCGAAAAAATTAGCGGCGAGCCGTGCTTGGTCGTGCACAACCTTAACGTAACTCGCGCCCTAGTGGAAGAACTGCGCCCAAAAGCGATCATTCTTAGTGGCTTTGGCTTTTCCTTCTCGGAATTCGACCCCAAATCACTTTTTCCTTTGGAAGAGGTGATCAAGAAAGCTGAGGTTCCAATTTTGGCGATCTGTGGAAGCCACCAGCTTTTGGGATTCATGTATAACTTGGATCTCCATTCCGTGAGCAGATTGGAAGATGAGCCGATGAGGAAGCTACTTCCAGGAGAAGCGGACCTAGCTGACTACCATCCCGGTTATTTCAAAGAGTACGGATTTTATCCAGTGAAAATCGTGAGGGACGACCCAATCTTCGAAAATCTCCCAAACCCGTTTATCGTCCGTGAGGCTCACTACTGCGAGGTAAAGGTTCTACCGCCAGACTTTTTGCTTCTTGCTTCAACTGAAGCTTGCCGAATCCAGGCGATGAAGCACAAAAGCCGCATGATTTACAGCACACAGTTTCACCCAGAGGGGTACACAGATTTTTACCAACATGGAAAAGTTTTCTTGGAAAACTTCTTCAAAATCGCTTTCAGAAGTTGATTTTTCAAGAAGCGGGAGGCTTATGCCCGATTTCGGTCCTGAACCTTTGGAAGAACTCCTGCCTCTTTCCCCTGTTCCACCCTCCAACATCCTGGTAGTAGCCCGTTACCCTTGACCACCATCTGACATTCTTTGATCCGCAGCTTGGGCACCTCCTGTGCACACCGCCCTGAACCTTATTGCAATCCTCACAAACTGTAAGGTCCCTCGTATAAGCAAAATAGCCGATCTGCGTTTGGGTCGAGATCTTCTTTGTCATCTCGAGCATGGACTCGGGATTCGGGTCGCCTTCCCCAAGCCATATGTGGAACATGTTCCCACCATCGAGGATGGGGAAGAACTTGTTTTCGATCCTCATCCTTTCAACTAGAGGCAACCTTGCGCCCACATAGACATGTGTCCCATTGCTGTAGTATATCGGTACGTCCCTCTCACCACTTCTGAGCATCTTCCTTGCAAGATCAAAATCGCCCTTAACTGTACTTCTAGCTTTATTTCTAAATTCTTCGCTCAGTAAATCGCAGACCGCAAGCCTTTGCGCACAGGATTCAGCTGGAGTTCTCGCCAAAGCCAACTTCATTTTGCTCCCTCTCTTGAGCTCCTTCAGGTATTTCTTCATCTCAAGCACAGCTCTGACCGCGAGCTTAACTGCTTCATCCGACTCGTGTAATTGCTTCCCCGTGTGGTGCTGCGCCATCTCATTTGCCCCAACGAGACCGATCGTGTATGCAAGCTCTTCGAAATCGACCGCAGGCGGGCCCTTCTTGCCACCTGAAGGGTCTGCTGGCCTTTGCGTTGCAAAAGGCATCCTGCGGTTTCGAATCATCAGCTCCATCCACCGCCTCTTTGTCCTGAAAACCTCGACGCAAATGTCCATGAGCTTTCTCAATTCTTCGAAGAGCTTCTCGTCATTACCCCCCGCCCTATATGCTGCCCTCGGAAGGTTGATGGTCACCACCTGCCAGGATCCCATACTGAAGTGCTCTCCACCTTCAAAGCGCATCTTCTCTTGGAATGCTTCATCTGTTTCTGGTGTTTCCACAAAGCTGTAGGAACAGCATTGGTAGCATGAAACACCTTTCCCGTAACCCCTATACTCTGGGATCATGTTGTCGAAGTAAGGCGAACCGAACTTTGCCACAACCTTGTGAGCAAGTAGAAGCTCTTCATCGTTCTCAGGTCTTAGCATTTCGGGCGTTATGCCGTTCTCAAGCTTGGGGAAGTTGAATGGTTTCCCCCAGTGGTCGCCGCGCAGGGAGGCCTCGTTGATCGCCCTGTAGAGCTGCCTTACCTCTTCCTGGTATGAACCATAAGTGTCGGGCCCAACCCTTCCATTCTGGACGACGGGCATATCGGCCCATATCTCCGGCACGGAGGGCATGATCTGTACATTGCTGAAAACTGGCTGTCCTCCCCTCGCCACATACATCTGGGTAAGCTCGAAGAACATCATCTGCATCAACTGCTTAATCTCCTCGTAATTTAGGCCACGCATGTATGGTGCGAGGAAGAGGGTATAGTTGTAGAAACCTTCGCCTCCAGCGAAGTTCGTCTGGGCAGCTGCGAGGACCTTGACAGAGTGCAAGACCGCGACCTCGGGCCTCTTCGCCGGTCCTGCTACAGATGTCTTGAAGCCTAGCCCATCGGGCATGAAGCCGTAGTAGAGGAAGTACCTCAGGTCCCAGTTCTGGCAGAACGGGCGAGTTCCAAAGTACTCGAGGTCGTGTATGTGTATGTCGCCTTTCAGGTGGGCGTCAGCTTGCTCCATGGGCATAAGGAGCAGGTACTCTTCCTTCGCGGTTTTGTCGGCCTTTTTTTTATGCGCTGTATTGTGAAGGCAGATGAAGCCGGAACCGCCTACGAAGTTCTCAATCTCCCTGTCACCTGGTCGTACCTCAAAGTCATAGAGACGTTCAGCTAAGCCAGCCTTCTCTATCTTCACTATTCTCTCGAACCTTATGTCCGAGTTCATGAACGACTCCAAGATCTGCAGCGAAGTTTGATCATACCGCAATGCATTCGCCTTAACCATTTCCAAGAACTCCTTCAAGGACTTTCTTGTTGGTGCTGTGTGACTCGTCCAACGGCTCAGCATCGAGACGGCCTTCTGTACCTCGCCATTCCAACCCTTCCATCGGATGCTTCTCCAAAGCATATTGAGGGTCGTCTCCAACCCTGGAATTGTATCTGCATACTCCAAATCATTTTGATCGGAGAGCGGTAAGCCTGTCAACTCCTTCAGTTTTAGAGTGGAAGAGCCACCTACGTAGACTACATTCTCGTAGCCACCTTTTTGCCTGTACATCCTCGGGTAGATCCCAAGGCAGAGCATTAGAAGAGCAACTCCCTCAGACAACCTTTTGCTTGTTGTGCTCAGCGATGCATCGGTCATATTTCCATCACCTAGGTAGATTCCTCTTAGAAATCCGGCTATGCATTCATCGGGTGCCTTGAACATCCATGTTGGGATGTCCTTATGTCGCGAGGTAGTCACCTTCACTTCCAGCCCTTTCTCTAAGAGATATGATAGCGGCCTCGTTCCTAAAACTACCCTTTTGACACCATTGCTACTCTGGATCATTGGTGTGCTCCTGAAGACTCTTTTCCATGCGCTAATGAATTCTCGAATTATCTGCTCGTCTTTATTTGAAAATGTCACCTTCGTATTTGCAGACCCGCTCCTGAGCTGTGTCTCTATCGAGATTTTACGCGTCCCAAGCCAGCCCTCAGAGATCATTAGACCCAAAATAAGGCCGAGGTCGTGAGATAGCTTGATGATAGCTGGAAATTCATGCGCCTTTTTCGTACGCCAAGTTCCGATGCATGCTGATGCTGGTAACTCCTCTGAACCTTGGTGCAGGTGCTTCCAAACAAGCAGCGGTAGTATCTTCTTATACTTCCAGAGAGGGATTATCCTTCTGGTCGCCTCTCTCCTGCCGGGGTGCCTGCGGCTAATTAGGCCCTTTCCATATATCTTATCTAAAATGTCCCCTATTTCTTTCCTTCTCCGATCTATTATCGTCGATATTTCCTCACTCCTAATGTAGAGGAGCTTGAGCTCCTCGTCGCTACAGTTCTCGATCAGTCTTTCCACTATGTTCAGATGAGAAATTACGTTTCTGCGCCTAATGTTGGCTGGAACGGCTACGCAATCCCCAATCTCCAAATCGGACAAGGGGAGGGCTACCAACTTGCCATTCCGGAGGGTGAAAAGATTGTGGTCTGCCGATGTCTTTACCTCCCTCCCATTTTCGAGCTTTATTTTGTATACTTCCTTTCCC
>CAZWAU010000241.1:0-2745 GCA_964631995.1 uncultured Nitrososphaerota archaeon | reverse complement strand
CAACTGCAATAGCCAGGGCCAGAAGCATCATCGTTGCCGGATCTCCAAGGAATAGGCCCACTATGTAGCCTACGAGAAGGAACATGGCCGTCATGGCTGTGAAGAGCACAAATTCACGCATCATCTTTTACCATCACCCTTACAATTCAGATTGTTACGCACTTGGATTTAGGCTTTTCTGTTATGCAATGGGTTTGACCTATGCCATGACATATGAGACTGACTAATAGTACCTCGAAGAAGTTCAGAAGAACCATATCTTCTAGAGAAACCAATGCCAAGAGCCAAGCGAGAGAATAGCGATGAAATGCACGCGCGTAGCTAGTGACTGGGCGGGGTAGCGAGCCATCCTTAGGCGCCCTTTTACTTAGCGTGGGCGGATATGTTATGCTCAGAAAGTCCAACGACCTTCATTTGACACCATGATGGGGCTTGGAAAGGCTAAGTGATGTCTTGGCAGATATGGCATAGTTGTCAATTTGGGGTAACGGAATGCTTATCACAGATTCTTCGTGTCCTGAATGCCATGGACAGGGAAGGGGCCCTGCAACTCCTAAAGCAGAATGTCTCAGAGAGAAATCTATTGAAGCATATGCTCGCAGTTGAGGCTATCATGAAAGCGCTTGCTGAGGTTCTTGGCGAAGACATAGACCTTTGGGGTATCTGCGGGCTTCTTCATGACATAGACTTTGAAATGACTGTGCAAAATCCAAAGGAGCATGGACTCTTAGCCGAGAGGATTCTCAATGGGAAAGTTGACGAGAACATAATTAGGGCTATTAAGGCTCATAACTACGAAAATACGCATGTAATTCCATGTTCAAAGATGGAAAAGTGCTTGATTTCGGCCGACTCTTTGTCCGGACTCCTGATCGCATCGGCGCTTGTCATGCCATCCAAGAGGCTTGCGGACCTGAAGTTGGGGACTGTTAAAAAGAAGTTCAAGGACAAAGCCTTTGCAAGGGGATCCAGCAGAGAACGTATTTTGCTCTGCGAATCATTGGGTGTTCAGAGGGAAAAACTGTTCGAGATTGGCCTGAGATCTCTGCAATCCATAAGCGACCAACTAGAACTCTAATCATAATTTGGGAAAAACTAATACGCTGGTGGGTTCAATGTGCAGGGCATGCAATATCGAAATCTCGGCAATACTGGCTTAAAAGTCTCGGCTCTTGGATTTGGTTCGATGCGACTGCCAATGATCGACGGGCAGGTCGATCTTGAAAAAGCTCTTGAAGTGCTCAACAAAGCCTTTGATGTGGGAATTAATTTCATCGATACTGCTGTAGGCTACTGCAACCAACAGAGCGAGATAACCGTAGGAAAGGCTATCAGAGGAAGGAGGGGGGATATTGTCCTTTCAACGAAGAATCCATACAAGGGGCCATCTGGGCAGGAATGGAGGGCTCTGTTAGACCAATCACTAAAAAGACTTGAAGTTGACTACATTGACCTATATAACTTTCATAGCCTGACACTTGAACAATACCAGAACTGGATCGGACTTCCACGATCGCCGATTGAAGAGGCACTCAAAGCGAAAGACGAAGGTCTAGTAAGATACCTAGGGTTATCGTGCCATGACAAACCTGGTAACATGATTAAACTTCTAGATACTGGCATATTCAATTCGATAATACTTCAGTACAATATTCTGGATAGGGTTAATGAAGGAGTTATCGAGTATGCCAACAAGAAGGGAATTGGCGTTGTTGTAATGGGTCCAGTTGGCGGAGGTCGTCTGGCCGCTCCTTCAGATGTCATATTAAAGATGATACAAGGAAAAGTCAGAAGTACTGCCGAACTTGCACTTAGATTCGTACTGTCTAACCCATTTGTGAGTTCAGCTTTATCTGGAATGAATACTGTTAAGATGGTAGAGGAGAATGCTGCTACAGCATCTCTCATGGAACCGTTATCGAAGGAGGAAAGGGAGAAGATAAATGAAGCCCTTGAAGAGAAAAAGAGGCTTGCGGACCTGTTTTGCACCGGTTGTGGTTATTGCATGCCATGTCCAAATGGAGTGGACATACCAGCTAACTTTGAACTGATGAATTACTATAGGATTTATGGTCTTGCAGACTATGCAAGAGAAGGTTATAAGAGGCTTGGGGAACGTGAGATAAATGGAAAGAAAACTCCAGCTTGGGCAGAAGCCTGTAAGGAATGTGGTGAATGCGAGCCAAAATGTCCAAGGAAAATCGAAATAAGAGCTCAGCTTAAAAGCGTGCGCAAAGCTCTAAGTTAAAGTGCGCTTTTGATTACGAGTTTGAAGAACATATTGGTTTGAGAGAGTTAAATGTCATGCAACACATTCTGCCAATTTAAGGATTAAGTAATTCATCGATAGGTCGCTGGAAATAGGTCGCTGGAATCTGGGGGATAACTTTTCACAATACTGTCGACAATAAGTTTAAATATTGGATAAATTATCCAATAGATCGGCATAACGTTGACCTTTCAACGTTCAATCGACAGGGTTGTCATAATTGCTTTACTTTCTTCATTATGCATCGTCAGTAACTACGCGATGCTTCCTTTATGGAATGTCAAATTGATGGATACTATTGTTTTTATTTCTGGATTTTTATTTGGCCTTTATTCAGGCTTACTTATCGCGGCGATTTCCTGGATTGTTTATGGAAGCCTGAATCCTTACGGGTTTTCTTTTCCGACCTTATTAGCAGTAATCTTAGGAGAGATGGTTTATGCATTGTCAGGCCATCTTGTCAGGAAGAAGTTCTC
>CAZWAU010000240.1:0-3464 GCA_964631995.1 uncultured Nitrososphaerota archaeon | reverse complement strand
CAAGATGAAATCAAGCGCATTATTGAAGAAGTAACTAAACTGAAATATAGAATTAGATATCACCCTAGTCTTCATGACCCAAAATGGGATGTTCTGATGGAGGATCGTTTGTCTATGATAATCCCACCGTACGAGAGCTATGATGCAATACTTTCCGTTTCAGGATATTCTAATGGAGACATCATCGTTGAACCAATGGTAGCGAACAGGCTTAAGAGTTTAGCTGAAAACTTAGATCACAGACAGGTTGGCTCATTTCTTTTATGCGATAAGGATAGATGGGATGAAGCCCAGAAGGAATTCCCTTGTTCCATTGCTTTTTTGCGGGAAATGGACAGGATAGCGAATGAGATCAACAGCCGATATGGATCAGATGTAGAACTCTATCTAGATCAGGAGGATGAGGAGTGGTGGCTTCAAGCTAGATTTAACTCCAAGAAGCTTGGCCGGAAGGAGATACTACAAAGGGTTGAAAGGAACATCAAAGGTCTCCTGGAGGCTCTCAAAGAGTACCATAGGCGAATTGAAGCGCTCGAAAGGTTATGACGTTATATTATTCCATTGAGGCTTAATGTAACGCAAAATTAATGTCCCGCACGCCGACTTGGACAAACTGGAGCAAGTCCAGGCGGCGCACAGGGCCAAATTATTCTTAAGTTCAAATGCATCCGCTGCTGTGGGTTAAACGCGCTCACGTGAAGGATGATCGCGATAGCTTCTAGGGTTTAGATCGGATGGACCTGCCCCAACTCGACCAGGGTCTCCAAGCTGATGTCACAGGTCTAACATGCGCTAACCTCTGATCGCAGTTATTGAAGGCTCCGAGAAACCGAAGAGGTAGTTCCTGTAGGGTCTGAACCCTACTTTCTCGTACACTCTGCGTGCTGGCATGTTGTCCTTCAGAACGTGAATGAGGGCAAGGTCATTCACCTTCAGTATCTCCCTGAGCAGGGCAGATACAACAGACGTCGCATAACCCCTATTTCTGTAAGACACGTGAGTCGCCACTGCCCCCACATTGCCCGCAATATCGGTCTGCATGGTTTTGCCCAACGAGGCCAACTTGCCGTCGCTGAAAATGCCCAACCAAAGATTTCTGTCCATCGAGGCCGCTACTCTCTCGGGCTTCATGGTGCTCCATATCTCTGAATTGGCGGAGCTCATGAGATCGACTATCCCCCCCGCATCACTAGGGCTAAGCCGAACCACGTGCTCGCTAGGATACAATTGCTCCTCGCCACGCCTCAATGTCATCAAGATCAGTTCGTATACCCTAGCCAGCGGGAACTTGCCAAGGATGGCCTGCCGGTGTTGGGGTTCTACATTGAACTCGGCCTTCTCTAAGTCTACCTTGTTCAGCAGGGCCTCGGCGGCAGGTTCACTTCCCCGGAGTTGAACGATGCGCCTGTCGTAGATCAACATCATCCCATGGATTTCATTCTGCCTCAGGGCCAGCCAGATCTCCGTCGTGTCCCTGTTGAACCTCCAATCGAGGAGGAAGAAAAAGTGGTGGGGGATGTCCTTGCGAGCATGCCTCTCAAAAGCCTCTTCAAGAGACGGCCCCAGCTTGACTATCTCAAGCTGCAACATCAGCAATTGTCTCCCGTAACATCTTAAAAACTTTCTTGTAGCCTTGAAGAAAAAAGAAACCATATGTTGACAAGGGGGCCCGGAAATCCTTTTAGGTTTCTCTGAGGGATGTGGTTCTTCCTGCTCTCTTTGGCTTGGGGGGTCATGGAAGTGGTCGCAGGGATTTTCGCATTTTACCACAAGATCAGCAAGACGAGCTTCCAGATCAAGATGGCTGTAGCAATGGTCTTGGTGCTGCCAATCATTATTTACTTTCTTTTGTGATAAGTATTTAGACTAAATTTTTATCCCATTAATGAAAACAAGGTGAAAAGAGGAGCAAATATCGAAGCAACGAGCTACATGACCGTAATCATAATATTCAAGGACGATCTGGTAGAGTACTTGAATTAAGCACTCCGCAATCCTAGGTTTGACCTTATTCTTCAGATACCTCAGACTCATTTTCTTACTCAGTAATTTTGGAATTATCACCACGTTCTGCCGCTCTCAGCGCAGAACCGAGTTGATTAGATCCTGTGTTATCTCGTGACGATCATCACAGGCTAGAAGGAGTTCGTCATGGACAGGCAGATTTCGGCAGTAGTATAACACTACCAGAACCCCAGCATCCTTCGCAGCTTGTATTGCTGGCACATAGTCGCTGTCCCCTGTGACGAGCACGGCCTTTCTTATCTGCTGTGCCCAACTCAGCCTGACCAGATCTACTGAGAGCATGACATCCACCCGTTTTTGCTCGTATTCTCGTCCGATGCGTCTCAGTCTCCCTAGCCTGACTTCAAACCGAGGTAAACTCTTGAGGCGATAGATGAACCTATCCTTCGCAGCATACCTTGCCCTTTCTTCCGGCGTTGGTGGATCGCTTTGGAGAGGCATGCAGTCATAGTAATAAGTCCTAAGGCGTTCTGAGCTTTCGCACAATTTATCGGAAAAAGCTTGGTAATCTATTGTTGGTTCTCCGAAACAGTCTTTGAGAACTCTAGAAACGTATCCTCCATCAAGAAATACTACCGCAGGGCTCAATACGGCCATATCGTTGAAAGCCTTCCCAAGATAATTAATAAAGGCCGCCGTCCTCATCGAACGACGGCGCTTATAGTATACCACAAAAGGTAAGCAAACCTATATAATAGTTGTCCTCCACGTTTGCACAATTTCGGGTTTTTTCTTTTAATAGGCTTAAATTGCTTATTTATTTTAATGGATGCCTTCTATCAGACGGCTGAGCCTACTTATGGAGTTAGGCTATGAGTCTTGGCACATGGAATGGCCCTATTATTAACTGGATAAATAACTTGTGAGTTGCATTTTATTGCAGCTTAAATACCATTTTGAAAATGAGATATCGAACGCAATTGGACGCCTCCGAGGATATGCTCTACTACCTTCTGCTCGTGAATGGAGCTGCCTTCCTCCTTATGGGATTCGACAAGATGACAGCCAAGCTCGGCTCTAGCAGGATTCCAGAAGCTTGGTTCTTCATCCTCTCCCTTGCCGGAGGGTTTCTCGGAGTTGTCGGGGGAATGTATGTCTTTCACCACAAGACAGACAAGACGAGCTTCCAGATCAAGATAGCTGTGGCGATGATCCTGGTGCTGCCGATAGTCATTTACTTCCTCTTGTGACAGATTTTTCGACTTAATTCTTAGCTTAATAATGAAAATAAGGCAAATAATGGAGCAAATATCGAAGCAACGAGCGACATGACCGTTATCATGGTATTCAAGGAAGGTCCGGCCGTATCTTTCAAAGGATCGCCCACAGTATCCCCCACTACCGCATTCTTGTGAGATTCTGAGCCCTTTCCGCCATAGTGCCCCTCTTCGATGAATTTTTTGGCATTGTCGAGCAATCCTCCGCCGTTAGCCATGAAG
>CAZWAU010000239.1:0-13403 GCA_964631995.1 uncultured Nitrososphaerota archaeon | reverse complement strand
CCGTTTCAATAATTCCTCGGCCCTTTTCTCCCTTTTTGCCTTGGAAATACCGTACAGTTTAGCAGTGAATATGAGGTTATCCCATGCCGAAATTTCATCGCATGCGTTACTAATGTCTGAGACGATGCCCATGAGGGACTTTGCCTTAACTGACTGGCTGACGATGTTATAACCCATTATGAACGCTTTACCTTCGGTTGGCCTAGACACACCTGTCAGCATGCGAATTGTCGTTGTCTTATTAGCGCCGTTTGATCCAAGGAACCCGAAGATTTCTCCCTTTTTTATATTGAAGCTTACGTGATCCACTGCCAAAGTCACTGTAGTATTTTGTTAGATTCACCGCCTCTATTGCATTATCCATCTTCCCAGCACCTTCTTAATTATATCAGGACTTCCAGTTGACTATAAAGTGCTTTAGTAAGAATCCAGCGCACTCACTTGAAAACATTGGACGAAAGGGCTGACCAACATCTCGTTCAATAGTTATTTATACATAAGTGTGAAAGCACGCATCATGGATGTTGCGACATTCTTTGGCCTATTTGCAGTCGCGCTTACATCGACGGCCGCTTTATCAGCTGTGGGACTTGCAGGTGGCACTATAATAGTTCCTTCCTTGATCATTATCTTCGGGATCGAGTCGAGGTATGCGGCAGGAACTACAATACTCGCGATATTATTTGGTATCTTCTCCGCGACTCTCGTCTACCTTAAACAAAAAAGGGTCGACATCAGACTCGCTTTACTTTTTGATACGCTGGACATACTGGGTGTGGCAATGGGTTCGTATGTAACGATCTTAATTTCTTCGATCGACCTCGCATTTCTGCTCGGTATATTTCTTGTCTTTATATCATTCCAATTGTTGAAATGGGAAGAAACCATCATAGAGAGGTCTGATAAGAAACGCACAGGCGTAATTTGGAAGAGGAAGATAGTTGACCGGGATGGAAAGCCCTACGAGTATTCGCTAACTTTCCCCCAGTTGTTATTGTCCCAGGTTGCAAGCTTTTTCAGTGGAGTCTCAACGGGTCTCTTTGGAATAGGCGGTGGCACTGTGGATACTACCATAATGATACTGATAGGCGTACCTCCACACATCGCCGTGGCGACAGCCATTTTTGGCATGATGATAACTAAAGTAGCTGGGGTAATCTCCCATTATATGTTGGGGAACATTCTCTTAGATTGTGCAATTCCCCTCATATGTGGATCTGTTGTTGGAGGCCAAATAGGACCGAGAATTTCGAAGCGCATGAAACCAAAATTACTGAAGAAGATCCTTGGAGTCGTGATGATTATGATTGCCCTGAGATTGATAATCCCTTCAATCATCAGATTATGATCAATGGAAAGATCGAAGCTACCTTTCAAAGTCATCATTTACAATTGGCAAATGGGTTTAGCTAATAACAAAAGACCATATGGGAAGGAGAAATAAGAAGAAAGATAAATGAATCTGATGGAGATTGAACTCGATGGAGTGTACGGATTCCTCTTTGATATACATCTTGGGTTCGAGTGATGGGAATTCCTTGAAAAGGATCAACCATCAAAGCAATTTATCTTACTGGTGTCAGAAAAGACAACGATATGTTGGTGTAAATTATAATTGTCCAACTTGTTTCAGCACATGAAGTGTGGTCCTAGTTCCTTGTTTGATCGGACCTAATGTTACATTGGTGTACTGATACTTCAGTTCATAAGAGACATAATGTGATGCCTTAGTGGTTTCAAAAGAACTCCATATACCACAAGCGCATCAATCGCTTGATTTTATAAAGTCATTTTCCGACGCGCCCTCGACTGACCAGGACAGAGTATTTCGTGAATCTGTACCTCTGCCTCTTCTTCAGTGAGGCCTTTAAAGATCTCTTTGATTGCTTCTTCTATCAGTTTCCTCTGTTGTGCCTTCAAATCTTGTCTTTCGAAGCCTGCTTTTTTACTTTTTGTTTTATACCAACTACACCCTCCACCACAGATGTATTTGTGAACCAATGTCCTAGCCTGATGGTGGTCTATCGCCTCTTTTTCTGACACTCGTTCGATTACCATCTCCACCTTCTTCATCATTGAGGAGCTAGCCATGTGAAATCCCCAACAGTCCGTTCTGATTTCGATATGTCTATGTTTAGATTATATAAATGTTGACACCCATAACCTTTGCTGGTATTCGATTCAAGGGTAATAGCGAACTCCTATCAAACCCTCACTTCAATTAGATCTATTGAGAGCGCTTGGAATATATTTTCTATTCCTTTTTTACCTTTCACATTCTTTCCCAGATCATACAGCATATGATGGGCGCAGGTATCAAGGCAAGTTCACTACATAATCCGACTATTCCCCTCCACCTCCCCCTAGGGTCGATGGGTACCAATTCAGCTTACAAAGGATCTGTGAGTTGAAACAAATGCATCTATGTCATTTTTAGTTGATGCCAGAAATGCGTCCACTAAGCTCCTGCCTATCGTAAGCTTGATGCATTAACTAGAAGCAGGAGAATAAGTTTTCTACCTATGATCATCGTGACCACATGAAAATCCTTGGAGATAGCAACTCCATGAGGCCAGATCCTTTGATGCAAACTTAATAGCTTCTGCGGAAACTAACGTTATATCTATAATTGTAAGCAACGACAGGCGTATAGCTAGGCTATGCAAGGAGCGGTATCTCATCATAGAAAATTCAATACCCAAAAAAGTTACAAAGAAAATGAGAATATAGAGACATTACAAGGAAGTATTACTTGTCTACGACCTATTCTTTCACTTGCCTTTCAGCCATCGTCTACCATAACGATAAGAGCAGGGAAACCCTAGCGTTAATCATCATATGCCAGATATTATCTCCTAAAGCTTTTCATCCTTAGTACCGGTAATAGTGTGATGGTCGTAACTATCATGCTCATAACTAGCAATGTAGTCTAGTAGACTACAAAGAATGCAGCCTGTTTCGTGGCGATTCAAACAGTGTCGATACTACAACAGCTGTAGGCTACATCATTTCTTCTGATGGACATGAGTAGTGTTATCACGAGTGTAATTAGGACCGCTGGCATGCTATAGATCAAGTGCCATTTGAACAGAGACTTGCCAACATTCAGCCTCCGCAGCTGGCTTTCTGTTCTTTTCCAGCTCCTTTCTGATTAATCTCTCCAAAACATCGTTAATCTGCTGGTCATGTTCAAGCCATTAGATCTTGTTTTTACAATTCCTTATCTATCTTTATCGAGCTTCAAATTCCATAATACAACATCTTCAAGACAGTGCTATAGGTCATCATCTATTAGAAAATATTATATTATCAAGTTACGGGTTATAATAGGAGGAGCGCGAAGTTGCCAAGGCGGATTGTCTCGATAGCTTTAATTTCTCTCATACTTCTAGGGACGTTCGTTCCTATCAGCGTTTCCATTGTTCAAGCGCAAAACGATCTTATCCATGTCATTATCGATACCATTGGACCGCCAATCAACGAGCACGTAGATACCGTTGAGAAACTTGGAGGAAAGGTGAGGTACAAATACAAACTCATCGACGCCATAGCTGTCAGCCTCCCCGAGAGCATAATAGAAAAATTAAAGGACAAGCCCTGGATTAAGCGGATCTCTCTAGACAGAGAGGTACATGCACTACTGGATGTCAGCGTTCCCACGATAAATGCCCCTAGCGTTTGGAACGAGGGATATGACGGATCAGGTGTTAAAATAGCAATCTGCGATACAGGTATAGACAAGAACCATCCAGACCTCAAAGGGAAGGTTGTAGTTGAAAACAAATTTCTTTCATCAATTTGGGGAATAATCGAAGGACCGGAAGACAACAACGGGCATGGAACGCATGTTGCTGGAATAGCAGCAGGAACAGGCTCGGCGTTGGGTGGAAAATACAGGGGCGTAGCTCCTGGTGCTTTGTTAATAAATGCCAAGTGCCTTGATATGTTCGGATCTGGATATCTATCCGACGTCATAGCGGCCATTCAATGGTCTGTTGAACAGGGTGCAAACGTAATCAGCCTAAGCATAGGCGCCCCAGGCCCATGCGACGGAACATGCGACCTTTGTATGGCTGTCAACAATGCCGTCGATAGAGGTGTGGTTGTTGTCGTGGCCGCTGGTAATTCTGGTCCTGACCCTGGAACCATTACGTGTCCCGGAAACGCGGAAAAGGCCATAACGGTAGGCGCCATAGATGATCATGGAACCACCTCCACTTTTGACGACACGATTGCAGAATGGAGCAGCAGAGGCCCGACAGCTGATGGGAGGATAAAGCCAGACATCGTTGCACCTGGCGTCAACATAATGTCGTGTAAGTACAACACCAATAGTTACATCGGGATGAGTGGAACAAGCATGGCCACGCCACATGTCTCAGGAGCTGCAGCGCTACTACTAAGCGTTAGACCTAGTCTAACACCAACCGAAGTCAAGGATGCCTTAATGAGGAATGCTATCAACTTGGGATATGAGGCAAACACCCAAGGCGCTGGAGAAATAGATGTGTATGCGGCCTACCAGTACGTAACAGGTGGCTTATCGGTTAAGGTGGCTGCCCCCTCAGAGGTTGATTTGGGCAGCGAATTCGAGGTGATTGCAACAATCACGAATAACGCCAATGTAGCTGCAACCGAAGTCAAAGCAACTATCACCCTACCTGTAGGCTTAAGCTTGTGTTCTGGCCAGAGTACGAATGAAATAGGTGACATAGATTCTGGGATTTCTAGGACTACATCTTGGCAAGTTAGGTCTGACAGCGCTGGCAATCACATAATCGCCGTAAGCGCGATTGATTCGACCGGCAAATTGCAAGGTCAGGGAACAGCCAGCGTAAAGGTCCCAAAGCCTCCAAGCATTGAAATAACGGAACTTAGCTACTCGCCACCTACAATATATGTGGGCGACATATTCGCTGTAAAGATAATCATCAAGAACAGCGGCGAGGCAACAGCAGTTGGAGTTGTAGCCAAGATCAGCTTCGACGCTGATACGGGTTTGACTCTGGCCTCCGGCGAAGATGCAGAAAAGGCTGTGGGAAACCTAGCGGGAGGATCAACTGCAACAGTAACATGGAATGTCAAGGCCAACGCAATTGGTCAGTACACGATTACGGTTCAGGCAAAGTCAAGCAATGGCGGAAGCGACTCCATGAGTAAAAACATTGAGGTACAGGAGAAGCCAGTCAATCCGACCGCTTACGTGAGAATCGATATGTCCAAGAAATCCCTCCTGAAGTTATTGTGGAGAGTGACAGCAACTGTAACGATAACACTAGATGGCAATAACCCCATTAATGGAGCGACGGTTGAAGGTCATTGGAGTGAAGATTATCAAGGAACTGTCTCTGGTACCACGAGTAAAAATGGCAAGGTGAGCTTCAGGACTCGGTGGATTGTGACCGAAGGCCAAGGCCGGGTCTCGTTCACCATTGACAAAGTCGTTAAAGACGGCCAAGAGTACACTTTGGTGGGAGAAAAAACCAAGTCTATAGAAGGTCCTTGATCAAACATAATCAATTCAAGAAAAGATACAAAAACGACATGAAAACTGGGCAGAGAAAAGTTCATTGGATAACTCATCCCCAATTTTTCTCTAGCCATCTAGTCTTTGCTGCAACTATTTCTCCTGTAATCGCATCTATGTATACCAAAACCATAGGTCGTTGTGGTATCCCAACTCCAGGTATGCTCCAGTGAACGCTCCACAAAGCTTTTGGCTTCCTGATAGGAAGATATTCAGGGTATTCCCTCATTATCCGCTGAACATCCTTAGACGAAAGTTCGCGCGCATAAGTCACACAAGCCTTAGAGTACTTGTCTAATAGGTGCCGCACTTCGCGGGATTTCTTACTTGCATCTATGGCTTTACCCTTGTCTATTACCATCGCCCCCGATCCAATGCATATTACTCAATATATCTATTTAAATGCACCTCAACGAGTTTTGCGTCCTAGAAAAGGTGGGGATTGCCACCCTTATGTCTTTTGTAGGAAATTGTGGCAAAAAACATTTGGCGATCATTCTGGGTTCTTTCTTTTTCCTTGACCAAAAACTGAAATTGATAACTGTGATCCCATTGAATTTTCCCTCGGTATCTGGGAAATGCTCTAAGAAATAAATTATGCAATTGACCAATCGGAAAATGAAAGTTTTCAGATGCCCATGAGGTCGGCTCTATCAGCAACTAGTAGTGGTGGAAATATTCGGTTGAAGGCAAAGCTATTTATTATGATGGGATATTGGTTCCTAGGAGTGGTATGTTTAAAGTTAAGATCTGCCCAAATTGTGGAGCCAAGGCGAGGAAGACCGATTTGTCATGTTCATCTTGTGGTTTTCCTTTGGTCAACCAAGCTCCCATACCATCTTCTCAAAAGAAGGAACAAAGGAAGCAGAAACAGCGAGAGAATGTTCCTCCTGCAGCTCCCAGCCAATCTGCGCCTTCTCACGAATCTAGGTGCCCGAGCTGTGGCAAGGAGATAGCCTCCAGCATTCTCTACTGCCCCTTCTGTGGTGTTAACTTGGAAGCCAGAAAGAGCCTAGCTCCAGCTGCGGTTTTCCAAGAGCCCGTGCTTGGAGAGGTAGACACCATTTTCGAGGAGCCGTTGGAGGTTGAGAAGGAGACGGAGAGGGAAGAAGCCGCTATCACGAAACAGGAACTCTTGGAGTATCTGAAGACGATGAAGGGACTTGCGCAACTGCTGAAAGAATCGCCTCAATATGACGAATTGTTGAAGGAGGCCATAGCTGATGCGACCGACTACATTTTCCTGCGCGCCTTCAGAAGGGAGGAGTTGACCAATGTCGATGCTAAAGGTTACGCGATCAAGGCACTTGCTCGGGCGTGCCAACGTCACAACATCCCACTCCCTCCAGAATGGCACGAGAAGCCAAATGATTGAGCTTGACCGAGCTGTAGGTTCGTGGCTGTTTCAGGCTTTTGTGCGAAAGGAACTGTGCATCACTTTGCGAGGAAAGCTCTGGGCAGGCTGTATTCCGCAGGGATCTTCAAAGAAGTTGGCATCGAAAAAATCAAAATGCAGCTGAGTGGATTGGCAAGTTGATTATGAATCCTTGGGCTGTGTGAGGCAGTTGATGCAGATGTAATGCTCTCCATTGAGGAGACGCGCAAGCCTCGCACCACATTGAGGGCAAGTGGGCCATATTGGGCTGCTGCCAAGATTTCTTGGACTCATGTCGTTTGTGGAAAAGGAAGCTGCAACGTTCCTCGAGTAGGTCTGTGGCCTGGAGGTAATTGAGCTGCCCATGTTGGCACTCTTCCTTTGCCAAACGACTGCACCACCAATGGCCCCCATCACGCCAGACAGGAGCGCCGCCGCAAAGCCTCCCAAAAACTGTGAGACCATTAGAGATGATGTGAGGTCAGCTAACTGGACTCTCGAAAGACCGGATTCTTTAAGGTAGAGTGATAAAATCTCAGGGGTAAGGTAGGCCCCAAGAAAAACGCATGCTAATAACCCGAAGGCTGCAGCCTTTGCGCCAGAAGATGGGTTCCTAGCCATCACTCCGGCTGCGAGCCCGATGAGCAGGATGAGCGCCGTGAAGTATGTGATGCAGTTGTTGTCGTATGATCCCAAGATGTTCGAAACCAGCGTGCTCTCAACGGAGACGAATTTTGCAGCAGGAAAGCCAATGAATGTGAAGCCAAAGAGCGATGCCCAGAGCCTGGTCTTCGCAGGCGCGATGGTGTCTATCGAGCCCTCGCCCGGGAGCACCACTATCTGTTTGAGGTACATATTGATCGAGAAAAAAGGTATCAGGAGCACCATGGAAACTACCGTCGCCAATATGAGCAACGTAGCCAAGGAACTACCCATCTGGATCACCTATCGACCTCCAGTATTGGAGGGTAACACTTCCAATATGTCAGGCCGAAGTGACGTATAGACTTTGCAAGCCACGTACATTAAGTTGGAGATGAAGATCGAATACCCATGTGTTCTCAGCGAAATACCACCAAATTGGAACATGTAAACTACAAAATATTGGCGAGCGATAATTGACACAATCATGACAACTTAAACTGCATTTGAATAATCTAAACAAATATGAATAATCTAAACAAATATTGGCTGACTTAATTTGATGCATGCATTGGTGTGAACCGAATAGCCAGAATCGACGCCTTGAAAACTAAGGCTAAGGCCTCTGTGTGGGTGAACGCATGCTGCAGCGATTGCAAACCATTATTATGCTTCGGATCTTCAACCGCAGTTAACAGCATGCATCCTAAAGGAAGGGTGCAGAGAGCGATAAATCTTGAAGAACCCGACAGAGTTCCAGTCGATCTCATCTGGCCAACCACATACATAGTAAATACTCTGGAGAAAATTCTTGGAGCGCGCTCCCAAGAGGGGGTTCTCCGCGTGCTGGGTGTAGACATCAGGTGGGTAAGCCCGGGCGCTGCCTCAGGTTGGAAGAGCAGGACATTCGAGGACGGGAGCTGGGACGACGAATGGGGCGTGAGATGGTGGGGTTATTATGATACGACTCGAGTTGTCAACCACCCTCTTGCATCTGCGCAGGATACTTCTGACATCGATGAGTATACTTGGCCTGATCCATACGAACCAGGGAGGCTGGAATCATTGAGGAAGAGCCTTGATGCGATAAGCCCAGATTATGCAATCGTCTTCGGTGCAGGTGGGAATCTTCTGGAACGTTCGTGGTACCTGAGGGGGTTCAAGAACTTCCTCATCGACATGAGATCTAGGAGGAAGATGGCCGAATCTATAATCGACCACGTCTAGAAGTTTCACAGAGAGGTTACTCTAGCAGCCCTTGAAAAATTTGGAGATCGGATCGATATTGTATTCACGGCCGACGATCTGGGCGACCAGAATAACTTGTTTTTCGCCCCAGGGCTGTGGAGGGACATATTCAAGCCTCGTTATGCAGCGCTCTTCCTGGAGTACAAGAAGTATGGAGCCAAGATGATGTTCCACTCCGATGGCAACTGTTTTTCTCTGATACCAGACCTGATCGATGCTGGCCTTGATGTTCTTAATCCGGTGCAGCCCATGGCCAGGCAGATGGATCCTGCAAGCGTGAAGGATGCCTTTGGGGATAAGCTTGCCTTCCATGGCACCATCTGCATTCAGAGGACTTTGCCATTCGGCACAGCTGAAGACGTGAAGGCCGAAGTCATGAAGCGCATGAAGACCGTGGCAGTTGGTGGTGGCCTAATATTGTCGCCAACTCATGGCATTCTGGAGGACGTCCCAGCGAGAAATGTAATCGCTCTGTACAAAGCCGCACGCAAGTACGGCATGTACTCAAGAACCTGTTGAAATCATCGAATGAGAATGCAAAAGATTCGGTAATTTTATCGTATGAGGCTCTATGGCTGAAATGGAAAAACTCTTCCAGCTAATCATTTGCCTAAAAATTTCTATGAGTACAATAGCGCTCAAACCTTAATTATGTCGTCACATGTAGCCCCAACTGAGCTAAGGATCTTGCGCGACCAGACCGTATTACCAACTCCATGAACGCAGTGCGCATCACTGCCGATGGAAAACCTCACTCCTTCGTCAAAACCATGACGAATGAAGGCAGTATATTCTTTAGTGAAACGATCAACCTCTGAGCGGGGAAACCACCAACTCATTCCACTCATCACTTCAAGATATTTGTTTCCTTCTTTTGCCTTTTTGATAAGGTGCTCTGGAAGCCATGGATCGATATCGCTGAACAGCCTGAATTGATCGAAACGACCGAGATTTAGGGGGTGTGCGATAATGTCTACCTCTGGATTTTTGCAGATGGAGCTGTATGCCTCAGCAAAATATTCGAGTATCTGGTTTTTTCTCAACCCTTTGAGGTCATCGGCTCCTCCTCCAATTGGATCTGCAAGTACGAGATCGATGCCGTGCTCATTCTTGCCGATGAAGGGGATTGAGGCCCCCTGAAGATGTATTTCCAATCCAACGAGAACTCGAAGAGGGGCACTCTTAGAATTACTCACTATCTCGCTGACATAACCACCAAATCTCTCAGTTCCAATCATGTGATAATGGTCGGTTATTGCTATCGCCTCTAGCCCATTCGATGCAGCTTGTCTAATGGCATCCTCCACATTGCTTGTTCCATCAGAGTAGAGCGTATGGATGTGCAGGTCTATGTTTGGCAGTTCCTTCGCCATCGCGGTATTTGTCGGTTAACAGCGACTTTCTATAAGCCTTTTGCCTTGTTTGGTTTGTTTCGCAAACATATTAAGGAAATGGTGGTGGCAATTGCAAGGATATATGAGCTGGGCCTTCTGGGACTTGACTTGACCTGGATTCGCCCTTTCTTGTTAAATTCCTAAAAGCCAAAATAGGAAGGTGGAAAAAAGCACAAGGCCTGCGTGAACCTTTATAAGAGGGCCACCAAAGGTGTTAAACTTCCTTTTATCGCAACTCATGAAATAAAGCTGGATCAAGCAGTGAAATTTCAAACCTTTCTGCTTTTACTTTTACGTCATATATTTTGCTCTCGATGTTATGTCAGTAAAGATGCACCGAAGCAGCGCGAAGGAAAGCCTCGAGGCTCTTCATCGCAACACCATATGCTGAAGGGGAAGCGATCAAGACCTCGAATGAACTTTAGAGATTTACACGAAGATTTAGAGCTTCTCAAGACTAAGGGGGAGTAAAAGTTACTAAAAATCTGCTGGCTAGATTGACAATATGTAAGCTTGGAAAATCAGATCTAAAGAGCGAATAGGTTAGTGCTAATCTTTTATCACATATCTTTGCCGATATGAAGCTACAATGATGTATCAAATACTATATGAGCATGACCTTTCATGACAGGTATGGTTACGCTCGCATATTTTTCCTCGTAATGAATTTGCAGCTTTTCCTTCATTGGAATTAGGTAAGCCTGGGTCGGAGGCTTGATCGATCTTATTCCGATGCGTATATCTGTGAGCGGAAGTGCCTCCTCCACGATATCTATGTCAGCACGCCGCTGAGGGACATAGTGAAGTATGTGGACGACATGCCGTTCACCTTGGCGTCGAACTGTGACCTCGGCTGTAGATGGAAGGTTGTGGATTAGCAGAGGATCCGGCATCAGGCGGTTGATGGCGTTCCTTACCAAAAGCTTGTAAATAGTATTTCCATGGATTCGATAAGCCCGGAAGATAGGGAAAGCAAAATGGAAGATCTTATCGGTTTGGAGAACGGCTGGTGAACCGGTATCTCTAGCTGGTGGCGTCTGTCGGTGGGAACAGAAGTGCGCAGCTGTCCTTTCGAAGTATGGCTCAACAACTGTAGCTAGGATCGTGGCACCAGGGAGAGCCCTTAATGATGCCGCGGGCTCATAAAGAACATAGTCATATTCCTCGATGTCGGGTCTGAGCCTGTTTGCGATCGGTCTGAGGTAGTTGATCGAGTATTGGCTCTCTCCAAGCCACTGGGAAGGCCATTCGGGAAGAGGAAAGATATCTTCCTTTAGAGCCTTTCCCGAAGAATAACTTGCTATAATTTTGCCACCATTACTCAGAAATTTCCTGAGCTTCTCTTCGAGAAAGTTGGATAGGTAGACATGGTCTGGAAGAAGAAGGAGGCGAAATCTGGAAAGGTCGTCCAACTCATCCACTATGGCGAATTGATGGCCCAGCTCCAATAGTATTCGCATTGCTCCCTCTTCTGAAGATAGGTCGGATTCCAGAATTCCCTCCGGAGATGTTCCAGAAGCTATGACTATGCCGATCTCTGTAACTGGCTCTGTGTTTTTTATCCAGGGCTCGAGGTCCTCGATCTGACGATACACCGAGCCGATCAATCTGTATGTGGCAGCATCGAGTCGACCTCTCGGGTGGAGCTGATCACCAATTCCGCAACCGACGCCCCTTGCCACCATTCGCATGCATTCATACTCTAGGGCTGCCGCGTTCTTTAGGCCCCCGAAATCGCCCCATGATTTGTGGAATCTTCCAGTGAGGGATTCTACTGGAATCCCTTTATTCATAAAGTAGTGGGCAAGTAATGGGAAATGATTGTATCCCCAGCCACCTGTTGGAAGGGATTCGATTATCATGTATCCGTAGTTTGAAAGGTCACGCCTTAAGGTCGCCTCTGGATGGGCCGAAAGTTTCCATGGTCTATTGAAGTAGACAAGTATCTCCGGATCGTACTCATTAACTATGCCCTTTATCCTTTTTATGAAGCGGCTTCGGACGCGCATAGCTTCTATGCGCCGGTCCTTCGGACTCTTGGGATCGAGTCCTTCCTTCTTCATTTCCTCAAGGCAATAATCACAGATGCATCCATCGTCCCACTGCATGACGATATCCACAAAAAGGCGGTCGAAACTGTAATTTGAGAGAACTTCCCGAATATGGGCTTCTATCCAGTCAGCGTAAGGTGTGTTCATGCAAAGCCACTTCCATCCAGCCTGCTCCCCTCCTATGAATTTCCTTTCTGCGGTTACCTGGCGCCACTCGGGATGCAATTGGCTGGTCAATTCGTCCCAAACTACAGTTGTATACACACCAGGGCTGATGTTGAAAGCCTTCACAGCGTTTATCATCTCGCCCAATAGGTCGCGCCTTTTCAAACCAGGATGGGGTGTTCCTAATTTGGTTGGATAGTAGCAGTAGCCGTGATGACATCTAGCAAAGAGGCAAATGGAACTGACATGGGCTTCGGAAAGGGTTCGAGCGAATTGGGTTGGGTCAAAGTCTGCTCCAACATCTTGGATCAGGCCACTCGTGTGGAAATCAAGATGAATATCGCGGAAAGGGAATTGTTTCAAATATAGCACTCACCAAGGGGCGACATCAGCAGCGTTTATAAGGTTTGGCAGGTAACTTCCATAACGCTCAATGCCATAAGGTTGTCTTTCGAACAGTGGATCTTTTGATGAAGGAGGATTTAGCTGAAGCATGGCACAAACTTTGTTGGTCTATACGTAGCACCTTCTGAGTGCAAAACATATTCAAATTCACGTTTAGGTACATGTGTATTGGGGTTAGGGAGGATATTTCAGCTCATGGAGCCCCCAAACATATGCATAGAGACGAGGACACTTGAAAAATCATACAGAATGTACGATACGTCCATTGTTTCTATATGCATGGAAATCGGAACGAAGATCTGAAAAATGCAAAAGCTGGATGATAAAGCATTATTTCTAAAGTCTATCTAATTATAGGATTGAAAAAGGTTCATTTTTCTGTGATCGTTCGTTCAGAATGGAAAATCGGGCACCTGAGTGCAGCTTGCCATCTCATCCAAACTCAAGCACTTTGAGCGTACTTCCTTAAAACAAAGCTACGAAGCTTGCGCTATCAAACTTAATCCCTGTGGATCCTTCTAGCCGTAATCGGTCAGTCTCATATTTTCTGGCATGGATCAGCGCACATGCTTTCTAGCAATCTTTAAATAAAACCT
>CAZWAU010000238.1:0-4078 GCA_964631995.1 uncultured Nitrososphaerota archaeon | reverse complement strand
GCCGTGAAGGAGAACGCCCTTCGGAGCCTCAACACCAAGCCTCTCGAAAAGCTCTGGGTGCCTTAGTGGGAGCTCAACCATCTCCCTTACCTTCTGGATAGCCTCCCTCAGACCTCCAATGTCCTCGTATGTGATCCTTGGGACCGCCCTTGCAGTTGCAGCATATACTTTCTCGCTGATCTTCACGATCGTGTCTTCATTCACTATAACAGCATCTGCAAGTGGCTGGTATGCCGTAACGACGAGGTTTATGACCCTGCCCATTATCCTGACCGGGACCGAGTCTCCCTTCGCAACTATCCTTCCTGTTAGGATGTTCTTAACATACTCCTCACCACCAACTATCCTGAGGGGCTCGGTTGGCGCCAATGTAACGCCCTGCGCATACTTCGCAGAGATCTTCCTGACCTTGACCTTGTCGTCTATGCTTACTCCAGCGTTTTCTCTGATATAGCCATCGATCCTGATCAATCCCTTGCCAGCGTCCCTCGGGTGGGCTGTCCAGCACAGAGCAAAAGTGCGCCTTTTGCCAAAGATCTCGATCGCGTCTCCAGCAGATATCTTGAGCTTCTCGGCAACCTCTGGATCGATTCTTGCTATGCCTCGCCCAACATCTATAGATATTGCCTCAGAAACCCTCAATATCGCGTGAGGTGTGTTTTTCTTATTGGGTCCCTCGCTCACGACCATTTCCTCCGAAAGCTGGGATGCTTTTATTACTGAATCGTGCTGCGACACTAGGCTTTAACTTTATCTGAGTTGCACTCTTCAACGCCAGGACCGCCACAATCGAACGATATATAGCTTAATTTAGAAGTGGAGCCTTGGAAACCTAGAGGTATTTCCGGACTACTTCAGTGAAAAATTCCATCCTAGATTCTGCTTCTTCCTCGCTTCGAGCCTCTGAAAGAATGCGTACCACGGGCTCGGTTGCTGAAGGCCTTACGAGAACCCACCAGCCGCTACCCGAAACTCTTACGTCATCCAGGACATCTACATTCCCCAAAGACTTCGCTTCAGCTTCGATATCTGAAAGGATAAGCGGTACCTTATCGGCAGGACAATGGATGTTTTTTCTCCTCATGTGAAAGCGAGGATAGCGCTTTATGATTTCCGAGAGGCTCCTTTTTTCCATCCTCAGGAAACTGGAAATTAGGATTAGGGCCAATCCCCCATCCCTGGAAAGTTCGAAATCTGGCAAGATCACCCCACCGCTGCTGCCCTCTCCACCTATCTCAGAGCCGACTTCCAGCATCTTCGATGCAACATTCCTCTCACCCACGCCGGCCCTGATCAGCGGAGCTGAGTGGTTCATGCAAACTTGGTCCAGCAACATTGAGGTTGCCCTGTTCACGACGACGGGCCCCTTTCGCAGGGAAAGGTAGTAGTCTACAGCCAATGCGAGTGTGTAGTCCTCCCTCAAAATCTCGCCATCGTCCGAAACCAAGACAACTCTATCTCCATCGCAGTCGAATCCAGCTCCAAAGTCCGAACCAGATCTAAGAACCTCTTCGCGAAGTCCTAGTAGATTTTCAGGGAGAGGTTCGATCGGCCTTTTGAAAGAGCCGTCAAGCTCACAATTCAAAACCTCTACCTTGCAGCCCATGCCTTCAAGGATGCGGGGAACCGTTAATGCGGACGGACCGTTTCCAGCATCGATGGCGATTCTGAGCGAACACCCATCTGCTCCGATCATGGAAGCCAAAGAAAGGGAGTCTTTGATGTAAGCCTCAAGGAGCTTTGGATCTTCCTTCACCGAAGCATCAAGACTGCATTGAATGGCATGTCTAGGGGAAGATAGGGCCTTATCGACAATGTTCCGGAGCTTGGCTCCATCTATGATCAGACCTTCCTCTGCAAAAAGCTTGAGCCCGTTCCACTCAGGAGGGTTGTGGCTTGCGGTGACCATTATAGAGGCTAATACATAGCGCTTCCTAACGGCGTGAGCCAATACGGGCACGGTGCAAAGCCCAACGTAAGTTGGAGAGGCTCTAGTTTCAAGCAGACCTTCCAGAAGGGCTGAGCAGATAGCTTTGCCGCTTGGTCTGGAGTCCCTCCCCAACGCGATCGAGCCAGCGAATTGGTTTCCTGCCAAACGTCCAAAGTTTTTGAAGAACCCCCTCGACTCATTAGGCTCGAAAACTCCCCTTATGCCTGAGGCGGAAACTATCAAAATTTCGTCGGCTTTCAAACCTCTGAACCCTGTGATAAATATTGGCTAAGCGGGTTGTCACCCAGGGCTGGCAGTTAAAACTTCTTGTAGAGTATCCAGTAGTTCCTAACGCTTCGTATCGATGGTATCTGGGAAAAGAAGAGTAGATTCGAACCACATGGGATCGTGGCACTCCTCCTGCCTTCCTCCCTCATATCGATTAGGGACTTGAAGAGCAGGACTGAACCTATCCCCTTTCTTCGCTCGCCCTCGACAACGCCGATCGGACCAAACCAGTCAAGCTCCAAAGCCCCGTGGGCAGAAAAACCGACCATCTTTCCACCCTTTAAGGCGAGCGTTACCGATGGGGTGCTGTGCCTGAATGCCTCCGAAACCTCGTAGGACCAGAAGGGGCCGAAGTTTGAGCGAATCCATTGTGTAACCTCTTCCTTTTGGTCATGTAGGGCAGCCTGGAAGCTGTAACCTTCCTCCAAAAGGGTTACCTCCCTTTCCAAAACAAGAGAAGGGGTTCTCAAGCCGGTAAGGTCCACCTCAAAATCAAGGCTTTCGCTAACCTTCGAGTAGCCGTGGTCGTTGAAGAACCGGAGAAGGCCCTGGTACCTAAAGTCGATGCCAGGCCAGAAGTACCATCCAGCAAAATCTGAAACCCGGACATCATTCACTCCCCTAGATCTCAGGCTCTTCTCGACGAAGGCGAGAAGCTGGTCGCCAAGTCCCGTTCCACTATACCTAGGATGGAAGGCTACCAGCTTGATCCAACCATGCTCGTTGCTAGCCATCTCCTTGGGCACCTTTCTTATGGCTCCGAGAACGGTTCCGACGGGCTCACCCTTATCGAGCGCGACAACTGTCAGCTTTGGATCGAAGTTTGGATCTAGGATCGTGCACCTGCTGACCGTCCAAGGGGTCACAGCCTCAAACTCGAGAGACCTGTTCACGAGCCTTGCCACCTTAGTAACTAGGTCCTCTGTTAGGGGCAAGAACTCCATTGACTCTTCTAAAAAGTTGGTTTACCCACCGAGCTTATCTGCATTTCTGTGCTTGCTTCTTAACTAAAAAGCACCAAGCTTTTATGGGGAGCTATGCAGGGCGGACCTTGCGTTGAAGCGAAAGAAAGAATCGGACGAGATGAAGAGGAAGTTTACGGAAATATTCAAAGCTATCTACAGAAAGGAGAATGCGAAAGCAGCCAAAATTCTTGAAGGAATAAAGCTTGAAAGATCTGACAAGTATGCGCAGGCTTACCTAAACTCTGTTGCGGCGATGCTAAAGGCGAGGGAGACAAATGACAGCAGGTACTTCATCGCAAGCATTGGAGAAACATATCAAGATTTTACAAAGGCAATGGAACTTCTACAGGAGACCAAAAGGATGCACATATTAACCGAAGATGATTCTGGCTACTTTGCAGCATGGCTGGATTACCTAGACACGGTGATAGGGTCTGGTCAACTTCCAAGAAAGAAGGAACTAGATGAAAGACGAGAGGAGAATCCAAGTGAAGAGCCAGGAGAAGAAGAAGCCCCCGATGCCCTTTAGGTAGAGCTGGCTTTCGCCGCCCACGTCCTCAGGGGCTATCTTAAGAATGAGCCTGAAGACATAGTACGTGGCGAGGTAGATTACCAGTGCTATGGAGATGGGCGTAAACGAACCGGGTATGTCCCGCCACAAAAAGAAGAAGATAAAACCTAAGGCGGTCCCTGCCGCCACCCTTCCCCAATAAACTATTGAATCAGCCTTAAACCTATCCTGGTTCATGTGGATGCGCCTACGGAAGGTGGCCAAAAATCCAATCGGCCATGACGAGCTTTGATATCGCAGCCATAGTGGATGAGCTGGGCAGCAAGCTCGTTGGAGCTAGGATCATAAAGGTCTACCACCTAGTGGACTCTCAAACCGTCATAT
>CAZWAU010000237.1:0-3823 GCA_964631995.1 uncultured Nitrososphaerota archaeon | reverse complement strand
ACACTCTTCTAAGAGTATCCCAAATTCAAGAGATGTCTTTGGGGCTGCTACACCAATCCTGAGGCTGGGGACCCAATCTACGGGTCGATCAACCAAGTCATGGCCGAAACGTTCTAACGCAACATAGCCAGATCCGAAAGCCAATTGCCCGAAGATACCGCAACCGTAAGGTTGCGGTCGTTCATTTTCATCCAATTCCATAACTGTAGTTCCAAAAAGGTCGCAGGCGCTCCAATTCCCGCTTTTATGACTTATAAAGCACGACCTGTGGTTTAGCTCTTAACTCTCTGCATCTTGTCCATCTTCCTTGAGGGCAAGCTTTTTTAACGAAACTGTGCACTTAATTGCCGCAGTCCCCAGCTATTGACAATTTGGTGGTAAAATGTCGCCCGCCGATACGCATTTGACCTCGCTCAGGAAGAGGATGATAACGATCGAGCTTCTCTCTTTGGCAAAGAAAAACCACACCTACAGGGAGCTTGCTGAGATCACAAAATTGCCGATCACCGTCCTGAGCCGATATGTCAAAGGCCATGTCCTTCCATCTTCTAGCAGGGCTGATGCGTTGAGGTCTGCCCTAGAACCTGTCGTTTCCTTGGAAAAGTTGCTGAGGGAGAGCATAAAGTTCGATGAGTCTGGTTACTTCGACAACTCTGCCATCATCTGGGACCTAAACCTTCTGAGGCTTGCAGCTTACAGGGTCATCGAGACCTTTGCAGGAAGGAAGATAACGAAGATATTGACCGCTGAAGCTGATGGAATTCCTTTCGCTACCGTTGTAGCGAGCGAGATGGGGAAGGGTCTTCTAGTGGCAAGGAAGACCCGCGAAGTTGGCGTTTCCGATTGGCTCGAGGATTCTTACACGCCAAGCAACTCGGCGGTCGTCATAACTCTCCACATCCCAAAGTACATGATAAAGAGGAACGACAGCATTCTCATCGTGGATGATGTCACGAGGACAGGCGAAACGCAGAGATCTTTGGTGGAGCTCGTGCTGAAGGCGAAGGCCTCTGTTGTTGGTGTCGTAACCCTCATAGGGATAGGAAACGTTTGGAAGCAGAAGCTCGCCCTAAACGGCGACTGCATCCTGGACTCGATAGTCGAGATGAACGAGCCCATAAAGCAGTGATGCGATCTGCGCAAGCTCGGGGTCGTTAAAGAAAGTGGCGCGGTTGAGAACCTTCGCGTCTTCGACCTCGGAAATGTAGATGTCGTGACAGGCATAGGTGTTTCTGAAGCGGTCTTTCTCTCAGCAAAGCATCCTGCAACATTCCTCGTTTTCTCACCGAAGAAACCTTTCGTTTCGCTCGGAAGGTTCCAGGCTCCAGAAAGCGGCTTTTACTCCGCCCTGAAGTCAGAGGGGATTGGCGTTGTGAGGCGCCCTAGGAGCGGGGGGCAGCTCCTACACACATCCTCACAGATCGTCTTCTCCTCAATAATGAAGGGAGACCCAGATGCTGTCAGAAAGGTTGTGCTGGAAGGGGTTTTGATGGTCCTCGAGCAACTTGGCATGAGAGGAAACTTAGAGGGCTTCACTGGAGTGACGGTCGGTGGCAGAAGAATATGTGAGTACACGATCTCCTCAGACCGAGGTTTTACGCAGGTCTTTGGCGTTCTTCTTCTCGGCGTCGATTATGACCTTATGAGCCGGCTCGCGGAGACAAGAGAAGAACTCAGACATGCAGAGAAGCGCAGATTGGTGAGCCTCGTAACGAGCGTCGAAAATGAGATCGGAGCCCTACCAAGCGCAAAGGATACGAGGAAGGCATTGGTAGCTTCAACCTCGATTTCAGCAGGGCTTCGGACTTCGAAAGGGCGCCTTTCCTTGCGCGAGAGAAGAGAACTGACAAAGGTTCTGAAGACACTCAGCTCAAAGGAATGGCTTAACCAGCAAGCTTTGGCGCATCCATCGCTCTTCGAGGAATCCTTCAAACCAAAGCAAGCAACGCTCAGGTCTGAGGCTGGTTTGTTGAGCGTTGCACTCAGAATCTCGGATAACACGATATCTGAGATCGGTTTCAGCGGAAGCTTCACCTTCTACCCGGAGGAGAAGCTTGTTAAACTCGAGGCATCATTGAAAGGATGCAGCCTTTCAGAGGCGGAGCTCGTCGAAAGCCTTTCGATGTTTTACCTGAAGGAGGGGGTCAGAAGCCCAGGCATTTCGCCTCTGGACTTGGCCTACACAATACTGAAAGCTTCCTTTGAGGCTTGAGTAAGTGATATCTCTGCCGGGAACAACGGTAGTGCCCCGCTCGTGCGTGGTCGCTTAAGATGGGCGAATCGAAAGTCGAGGAAATAGTCAAGGTCGAGGTCGAGAAGTACAGAGTGAAGGCTTCAGACGCCAGCTCGGTAGATTGGCTTGCCTCAAGGGGTTTCGGCTACGAGTACGATGGCGCAAGGGTCCTCTACCCCTACGAGGTCCTGTATCTACTGAGCATTGGGAAGCTGAGGATCGAGGCAGCTGACGGATTGAAGGAGCCGGGAAGATTCGAGGAGTTCCTGGCCGAGTACAAGTCGAGCGACAAGCTCATTTGGACCCGTTACCTGATCTACAGGGACCTGAGATCGAGGGGTTATGTCGTGAGGGAAGGTTACGGTTTCAACATAGACTTCAGGGTTTATGAGAGGGGGGAGTACGGCTCCCATACTTCGAAATATCTTGTTTACGGCATATGCGAGGGTGAACCCGTTAAGTTCTCTGTACTTTCTGAGCTTCTTAAGAGGGTGCAGTCCCTCAGGAAGGCTTTGATCCTCGCGGTCGTCGATCGCAGGAGCGAGGTTGTATATTACACAGTTTCAAGGCTGAACGCCTGAAGGGACCTTCCGTGGCCTGGAAAGGGTACATCAAGATTATGAGACCAGCCAACTGTGCGATGATGGGTCTTGCAGTGATAGTTGGAGGAGTGATGGCCTCCGGGAAGGTTGGATTCGACATTAGGTTGATGCTCGGCTTCGTGACAGGTTTCGCTCTGGCCGCAGTTGTAAATGTTCAGAACGACATCTACGACCTGGAGCTCGACAAGATAAACAGGCCCGAGAGGCCCCTTCCAAGCGGAGAGCTGGGAAAAAGGTCTGCTATGGCATTTGCATCGGCCCTCCTGCTCATCGGCTTGGCTGCAGCTACCTTTACCAGCCCGTTGTGCGTAGTTGTCGCAGCACTCTCGGCCCTTTTGGGAGCCTTGTACAACTCATCAATAAAGAGAACCGGGCTTCTTGGTAACATCGTCGTAGCCTTCATTGTATCGATGCCGTTCCCATATGGTTGGCTCGTAGTTGGGGGCTCTGGTGGCCCACTGCTTCTGCTTTTCACGCTCATATCTTTCTGCGCGGTTCTCGGAAGGGAGATCGCGAAGGGAATGGCGGATGTCGAGGGGGATGCACAGAAAGGAATCAGGACCGTCGCGGTCGCCAACGGGATGAGCATCGCTGCCAATGCCGTTGCAGCACTATTCATCTTCTCCGTCCTCCTCAGCCTCCTGCCACTTGCTATGAAGATCGTCTCCGCCCCCTATCTTGCATTTTTGGTGCCGACCGACGCTGGCTTCATTCTCTCAGCTTCCAAGATCCTGAAGGACCCTTCCCCCAGAACCGCTTATGTAGAGAAGAAAAGGGTCCTCGTGTGGATGGCTTTGGGGCTTTTCGCATTCCTTGCAGGAGGTGTTGCTTGAGTTGTCTAAAGACCTTCTCAATCCTGTGCGCGGCATGAGGGACATTTTGCCAGAGGAGATGGCTGTGAGGAACGAGGTTCTGAATATCGTGCAAGAACTCTTCAAACTTTACGGATACAGACAAGTTCAGACGCCGACGATCGAGCCATACGAGC
>CAZWAU010000236.1:0-3462 GCA_964631995.1 uncultured Nitrososphaerota archaeon | reverse complement strand
TTCTTGAAGTTGGACCACGAAGCTGAAAACTATGCTTTAGTATTGTACAGAAAAATAATCGAAGAGGCGATGAAGCGTGGAGACAGCAAGACACGCCGCATGTTCGAGGAAATAATAGGTCAAGAAGAGGATCACTACTGGACATTCGACGACTTCTTAGGATGAATTTTAACGAATCAAAAATAGCCTGAATTATTGCTTGCATCAAAATATCTTTTTTCTATCTCCTCCATGTTGGTTCAACATATGCATGCTAGCTCAAGCTATTATACTGCACCAGCAAACATGCAGCCTTTATTGTGACAATACCATCAAAAAGTCAGGTACAGATGGTTAGTTTTAAAGCATATAAAAATAAGTTACATAGCATGGCAAAGCTCAAGTTCGGTAGGGCTGTGACTAAGATAACTCCACCTGCAGGAATTTTTTTGACGGGATTTGGAGGAAGAGTTGGGCCAGCGCAAGGCATACATGACGAACTATATGCAAAAGCAATCGTCCTTTCCGATGCCAGAAGCGATCTCGCTATTGTGACAATGGATCTCCTCGGTCTAGATATGGATATTGTGAGAACGATTTGGGAAGGTGCGGAGAAAGTGGGAATTCCTGCCAAGAATACCATGCTCTGCTCCTCGCATACCCACTCAGGTCCAGCAACTATTACGCTCAGAGGATTGGGAGCTAGAGATGAAGATTATGTCAGAAGCGTCGAGAAAAAGGTCGTTGGCGCAATTCACGAAGCCTCCATGAACAAGCGAGATTCCATTATAAGAGTCGGAGAGGGAAGATGCAATATCGGGGTCAACAGAAGGGAAATGACAAAGGAAGGTAAGATCATCTTGGGAGAGAATCCACTAGGCCCTACAGACCCGACTGTAACTGCTATAACATTTGAGTCTTCGGCAAGCAGGACGGTGCTCCTCAACTACGCTTGCCATCCTGTTGTGCTTGGTTCATCCAATCTGCTTGTCTCCGCCGATTACCCTGGCTATGCTGTAGCAGAAATCGAGAGGGCAATGAAAGATTCGGTAGCTATGTTCATACAGGGTTGCTGTGGAAATATTAACTCCAAAGTTGTCGGAGGTACTTTTGAGGATGCTGAGCGGCTTGGCTATGCTCTTGGAAGAGAGGCCATAATGGCAGTCGAACGATCTGAGATAGAGGAAGGCTCTCCATTGATGAGCTTGGTAAAGAAGATCGAACTTCCCCTTCAGGAGTTGCCCAGTGAGGAAGAGATAGAGAAAGAACGCATCGAGTGCCTGAACAATCTGGAATCTGCGAAACAAAGAAATGAGCGTGGTACCATAGAGCTCTGGCAGGGGCTTCTAGAATGGGCCGATACCGTTGCCGAACTTGTCAGAAAAGGAGAAAGAAATCTGAAGCAGGAGATACAGCTCCAGGTCATGAGAGTAGGAAGCACCGTCCTTGTTGCCATACCTGGTGAACCATTCATTGAGATAGCACTTGGGATCAAGGCAAGGTCTAAATTCAAACACACAGTCGTGGCAGGATATTCTAACGGCTGCATAGGCTACATGCCAACGCCTGAAGCAATAGAGCAGGGAGGCTATGAAGTCGATTCAGCATACAAGTTCTACGACATAGCACCTCTTGCTCCTTCGGCTTTCAATGCCATAGTTGAGACGGCCGTTCAGCTCTGCGATGAAGCCTATTCGAGCTGAAAGGGGAAATTATTAACTCTTACAGCACTGTGGCCTCATGGAAAGAGATAAGAAACTTATTGAAGAGGAATTTAGACTATTATGGTTAGAAGAAGCAAGTTATTCCCATGAGTCTCTAACAAGCACTTTTGACGAACTCAGATTGCTTGCATGAACTCCGGTTGAATAATGTTTTTGAAACACACTCTGAGTGCCATCCATGATATGGGCTGGGCCTCACCTTATTGAAAGTTTTTCATTATGTCTGCAAGTTTTGGAGCTTCAAAAAATTTTCTCCCAATTGCCTCATTTGTCACTGCCATATACATTTGGCTTATCAGTGTTTTTAATTTCGGATCTAGTTTTGGTGGTTTAGATTTTACCAGTGTCTTCCAGTCCTCTATGCCCCGCTCTTTTGCTTTTTTCTTGCACTCTTCGACTTCCCTTGCCCATTCCGTCCGCCTATAGTATATTCGGGCTATTTCCTTGCTTACGTGCAGACCATTGTAGGTGAATCTGCACTCGTCCATGGTTCCAACAACATCTACGACCATTGGCCGCCTTTCAGGATCAAAGGCTAACTCGATTTTTCCATCCTCGTTCACCAAACCAGCTTTTGATGCTATTTCAGTTATGGTTTCATCGACCTTCAAAAGCAAAGCCTTGACCTCTTCAACTTCTTCATCCTTTAGTCCCGCGATTTTTTGCGCCTCCTTCCACGAGACATACCTGTCCCCCTCCTCGAGTTTTGTGCTTACGTCGAAAATGGGTTTTGTGAGTTTTTCACCCGGTCTTGGCATGTGGTCTAGGCCCAGTTCTTCAAGCGTAATAAAGCCCAGTTCAAGCCTTTTGAAGATCGAGGACCCTTCGGGCAGGCCGTTTCTGTAAATTATTTCCAGGGGGATCAGATAGTTTCTTAGATTTGGCGTGTAAGCGCTATAATCGTATTTCAATTTTCCCCCTTCCACAAAAGCCCTAGGCCTGTAAACATTTACTAGGTTGATTTCCATGACATCTGTTGGTCGTTCCAGCTCGTTGATACGGACAACTCGCCCCATCTCATCTACAAGCCCGCGATAGTGGGTTTTCACGCCCTTCTCTTCAAGCCTTTCGAAGCAGTGGGCGCCCATGAGGCATAAGGCCGCGCCTTTGCCCACGATGTGGTCTGGCATTTCACCCCAATCAAACACCGAATAGCGGTCCGAAAAGTGGAACCGACCTACGCCCATAACATCATGCGTAGGCTTCATGATTACTTCCAAATCTTTTACGCTACCCATTTTGAACACTCAAGCCTCTGGTTCGCAAATTTTTTCATCACGGGAATTTCCCTAAATCTTGACAGTCTCCAAAAGTGAAGCAGAGGCACCAAATATATCACCTTACTGTGAAGGCATTAGAAAAATATAAGTTATCTTGATTCCTCTTTGAAAAGATCCGAGGCCCAAATTTTATGCCAGAAGTTTTCTCTACCAAATCAAGGTCGCTTGGAACATCATTAAAGACTTCCCTTAGCTTTTCAGCACTCTTACCCAATATCTCAGCCATATCTTCTCGGAAGGGTCTTTCTTTAATCATTTCTCCCTCACTGCTTGCCGAAAGGTCCAAGATGTGAAGGGTGCAGCATCTAAGCAGGTTTCATGCTCAGTTGAGCAGGCTGGCATCTCTACAGGCCGATGAGTACTTGCTGGGGATCTCTAGCTTGACGTTCTTGTTGGTCCTGAGCAAATACGTTGGAGCTATTTTTGGCTACTGGAAGCAGCGAACCGCTATCGAGGATGGATTGGGATTAATACTAGTA
>CAZWAU010000235.1:0-5888 GCA_964631995.1 uncultured Nitrososphaerota archaeon | reverse complement strand
CTCATGTACCATAATAGCTAGGAGCAAAAAAAGAGCGATAGAGAGTATTCCAAAGGTCGCAGCGGTGATGGGCTTCAATCCCACACCAAAGAGGACGATGAATTCTCCGAGATTAAGTTGGAAGACTTCAGAAGAGCTTTTCAACTCGACCAAGCTTGTTGCTTCCAGTCCACCGTGTGTAACCTTCACGACATACTCGCCATAAGGTAGGAGGAAGGAGGAGAAGCCCTGGCTATTTGTGATGCCAGACAAAACCCTCTCACCTCCTTTCCAAATCTCGACATTAGAACTAGGCAAGCCCTGGCCCATTGCCCCCAGTGCCTGGATGACAAGATTGCCAACGTTCTTCGCAGTCAGGACATACTCCCTAGAGGCGGTAACGACGAGTGCATCAGGGCTGATATCTTCTCCGTGCCAGTATGCCTTTACGATATAAGTTCCTGAAGGGACTTGGTTCACTTGAACCTGGCCAAGATCGTCCGTCGTGCCTATGTTCTGCGTCCTGCCGTTCTCGGCCGCCTCCATCTGGACCCTAGATCCTGCGATAGGGTTGCCGCTTGCATCAACTAACTTAATTTTTATGTCATGCACTAATGCATGGAGCGTCTCCAAAGTATCTCCATTTACGTTTACAGATGTTCTGAGTACCACCGTGGGCTTCTTGCAAAAAGGCGACATCCACTCAACCTCGATGTCGTACATTCCTCCTGGCACGAGATCAAGCCAAGCGCTTCCTTCCTCTGTTGTAGAGCTTATGCCATCTTTGATTGGGTCGAAATCATATGCCTGGCCAAGATGGACCATCTTGACCCTGGCTCCAACCAATGGTATGTTGGAGTCACCAAGTAGACGAACTTTCAATCTCCAAACCCTCGTTTGCACTATTCTGAACTGTGCTGGGCTCCAGTCCTCCCCAGAGTCGCGAGGAGGCTCAGTTCCAAGATACACATACCTATGCTGGGGTTGGTCTGTGAAAGAATCGTATACCAAGATTCCGTTTACTGCCTGGAGAATATTGGGCGAACCTCTGACCGAATAGTAAACCCTTATCAAATAAGTTCCCTTGAACAAATTAAGGCCCAGAACCAGGCCTCCCTTTGTGGTGATCGGAACGAAACCACCTGCGAACCCTCTGGAGTCGGTCAACGAGGCGGTAACATTTGTTCCAACAGCGACTTCCATGGCTGATCCGCTGTTTGCATCTATTGCCAAGTTCGTACCGTAGCTAACGAAAACCCATGCCTTCTCTAGTGGCGTGCAGCAATCTCCAGCAAATACTTGGACGATAAGTTGGGCTGGCCATTGAAGTACCAGCATCTGGCTTGTCCAGGTTGGATTCAGAGTAGTGTAGAGCTGCTGGAGTCCATAAAGCTGCAAAGCACTGTAAAGGTCTGGATCTGTAAGGTTGGTTGTCGTTATGTAATAGTCATAAGCCCCCCAGAGGATGAAGGATTTGTTTGCCTTGAGGGCCGTCGGCCCACCTCCGGTGTAGAAGGAAAATTGCAGTGAGAGGGCCTGGGAGTATATTTCCACTCTTTGGTGCGGCAGACAGTTTCCAGAAGCGTCTTTTACAGCGACATACAGGTCGTTGGCCAATGCTCTTATGATGATCGGTGACTGTTGCAAGCCCCCAGGCAAGGTTCCAGTCAAGTTCGACCTAGAGAAACCAAGGTTCGAAGCAGAAAATGGATCTACGAGACCGGTTAGGTTCGCACAGTATACTTCCGTCCAAAGAGGATATTGGCCTGACCATGGTGGGTCTCCAAGGTGGGTATTGGGTCGATCGATCCAGCCTACCAGAGCTGCTCCTGAGCTGCTAGGAACGCCGGCCGTTACTCCTGGCATGGTCCAGGCTTCGAAGTACGTGGGCGTTCCAAACGTCCTTGAGCTGCCGTTCCAGACTGGGATGAGCACGCGAATCTCCCCATTCGAGTCTGTGATACCTCCTTCGCTTACCAGGTAGGATGAGAAGTAGGGGGAGACCTTCTCATTAGGCAAAAGGCCAAGTTGGAATTCGTCAGCTGGAGGCCCCCACATCCTCCTAACAACATCGAGGTCAAAGCCATCCTGCAGTTTTGTAGAGTTAAGAAGTAAGAATTCATCTTCCGCCTCCGCGCCCGTTAAGTTTGCAGTGGGCCAGAATGATGTGTTGAGACCTGCCCAACTCGCCTGTACCTGAAGGTCCGGAATGCCGAAACTGGCACCGTCCAAAGGATCGTTCAGTACCCTAAATACATACTCGTAGGTAGATGTGACAATGATGCTTTCCTCCGAAACATAGGGGTTCGAGAGCGTTATCGAACCATTGAAGACCAGTACTCCCCTGAAGTAGACGATGAACCTGTATTCGGGCTGCGACAGATTTCCAGCTCCTATCAGGTACCTCGATTGCTGCGGATAGTTGTCCGCCAAGTAGGCCCGAATTATGTCTGTATCGTTGACATTTCGGCTCGCGTTTACGGAATGGAAAACATTAACCGACGAAGAATTGAACCTTACAAGGTATGCATTATAATCGTCCCTTTCAGGGTCGGTCTGCTGCAGGTTACGCAAGCATTCGCCCTCAAAACCGGCTGGATGGTAAGGCTCTGCCATAATTATGGCAGAGTTCTCGAAAAGGTAGAGAGGAAAACCTGATGCGTCGAATGTTGCTACACGCGCATCATATACATATGTCCTTATGTCGATCGAGAGCGAACTTCGAAGAACGATCTTCTCCCCCCATGGGTCCCCGCTCCAGTAGAGCGTTGCGTTTGAGTCCTGGTCCCTAAAGCCAGCTTTCTTAGAACGAGTGCCCAAAGGCACGGAAACTCTGACTGAGTAGTTTGCGGGAGGCATCGATTTTATTTCGAGTGGCCAGCTCGATGTTGTTGACCAGAAGTTCGTTCTGATTAGGACCGTGGGGCACTTCGAAGGGTCAGAAGGGGTTCTGCTGAGTATCGTCCAACCTCCCGGAAGAACGCTCTCCCTAGACCTTGACAAAGATAGGATGCTGTCCAGTACGTTGCCCGTAATTCCGAAGTCGGAGAAGTTGACTGAGATGTAGAGGCTCACATTCACATTGACAAGCTTGAATGTCTTGTGGAAGTTCCAAATGGTCAAGTTCATGTCAAATGATGGGAAGAGAAGGTCGACAGAGGGCTTGGTGCCTCCCCGAACCTCGAAGCCTTCAGGACCTACGTTCGAAGCCTTCAGCATAACCATCTTGTAGAGAATTGTAAAGTTTCCATAGGTTCCTTCAGGAACATCGCGTAAGGTAACAGCTCCACCACCGTCGGTCCAAACCATCATGCCTTGGCCATTTGGCAGAACAAGGAACAATGGAACATTGGAAGCTGAAACGTTGTTGCGCGAGTCTCCTAGAAAAACCCTGAAAACAACGTCACACGTCCCAACATAAAGGCTCAACGTCTTATCGTAATCTGTCAGAGCTGGATCTGTAATTGGAAGACCGTTCACGAATCCTGGGCATTTGAGCGAGATCGTAGAATTGAAGGGGTAAGATCTTCTTGTATCGAGAACCTCTACTCCCATGTACTTGACTACAAGATCGATGGTCGTTCTCGAACCATTTGGGAGCCAGCCCGTCGCAGCTTCGGCCTCGTTAAGTTCCAACCATGCCAAATCGGAAGACGAAAGATACCAAGATAGGGGGCTGTCGGGCAATGCAACATATCCATGCCAATAAGACAACTTTGCGCTAGTTACAGACGGCAGGAAGCCGCTCTCCAGCTGAAACATTATCTCGTCCACCTCATCGGGCTCTAAAGGGGCAGGAAGCTCGTTGGAGCCAAGAAGTTTCAGCCTGACCCTGACCATGTCGGAGAAGAGGTCGAAGTTTCCAACCCCGTCCAGCTCGGAGTTGGAAGGATTGCTCAGGTCGCAGCTCCCGGGCCTTCCGGGAATCAGCATTCCACCGGGCATGCCACGCTTGCTTGGAAAGATCGTTACGTTTACAGTAACGCCAAACCAAGTCACAACGAACTTGACACTCGTGTTAACTTTAGGATACCTGATCAGTGCCAAGGATGGATTGAGATTTGGCAGCGCAGAGGGGAGCGCCGGCATTACCACGCCTGGCCAGGGGTAGCCCCCTCCAGCACCAACATCGTATGCGGTGAGCTTCGCAGCTCTTGTCGGCCACGCATTATGGTTTTGGTCGTAGAGTTTGGCATAGACCCAGCCAACGGAGCATATGACAACTTGGGTCCTGTTTCCCTGCAGTTCGGCGTTCAGGGTCGTCGCGTGGTTGTCCGAATCCAACCTGCCATCGATACTAGTGCCAGCCATCCATGCCGCACCGGTTGGTAATAACAAGCTGGTAGCGGTGAAGTTTCCAACAATTGTTTCCCTGTACTTGAAAATTAGCGTTATGTTATTCACAAGTGAAGATTCCTCGCCGCTGGTGGCATCTATCGAAGGAATCCTGACCACGATCCATCCGACACCCCCGAACTCCTCGGGAGCGGTGTTTGGAGAGAAGGATGGCTGAAGGGAAGCAAACTCTTGGCCGCAGCTCCCATTCGTGATCGGCATTGGCCATACCAAACTCGTTAGTGGAAAAATAGAACTCCTCCAGGCGGGCACGACCCTGTTCGTTATGAGCGTCCCTTTCGACGAACCCAACAAATATTCGGAGCAGAAGGTGGCGGAAACCTCCGTTACGGGCAGCGGATACCCCCTTTCGTCCACAACCTTGAATGCGACATAGAAGATTCGAACCTTGAACCTGCCCCACTGATCTGGTGGTGTACCATAGGGCCCAAGTGAGTACTCAGCTGAACTATTCAAAATGGCCCCAAGCTGCTTGAGCCTCGCGTTCGGGTCGAAGCCTCTTGTCATAATCGTCCAGTTCCCTATCGTTATGGGCGATGCAGCTCCCCCAATCTTCATCTTCACCGTAAGGCGGTACTCCAGGACCTTGCCTGGCACACTCGAAGCATCCCAGCTCATTGGGAGGCCCTCGATTGTAATATTTCCAGAAACATCGGTATCTCCCCACCCAATCAGCTTCCAGCTGGAATAATCTTGGGAATCTGTTGAGTTGTAAAGGTATGCTCTAGCCTCCGTTACCGGAAGCCCCCAGTCGTCAACGAGGCCAAAAATCCACTTGGAGTGTTGCATAGCTTGGCAGGTTTTCGCTTCGGAGGGCAAGAGAAGAGTTAGAAGAATGAAAAGGAAAGGCAGCGTGAGAGGTCTGCGAAATCTCCGCGACACTTGATATGTCAACACGTACCCGTTTCTCTCCTCTTGGCCGACAGCCTTTCAATGGTATTTAATTAACTCTTACAGATCCCGCAGCGGAACTCTTAACTACGCGTGCAGGCTGGCGCACCGCGGGGAACGTTAGGTGAACAAGCTTTCCTTGCTCGCCCTCTTGATTCTCTTCACACTACCGCACTTTGCAGCCAGATCAGAGCCAGAGAACTACAGCCGATCGGGCCACATCGGCCACTATCTGTACTACGTGATCTCAGCGCCTATAGAGACCAAGGTTGGTGAAGAGACGAGAATAAGGATGGAGGTATGGGCCTCATACGACATCGTTTTGACTTACTACAAGATCAGGATCTATGGCGCTGGAACGGCATATGAAGAGAGCAGCGACAAGAACACGAGTCTTCCGCAAGGCGCAGGAATACCAAGTACGATCGCCATTAGGCCAAGCGCAGAGGGCATGGTGTACCTTGAATTGAAGGCTGAGTACGACCTCTTGATGGGCAGTCAACATCAGCAAGGTTACGGGGATGCGACGATCCCCCTTGCATATGCTCGAACGCAGACCTTCGACGAACTCATGGCCCAGAACCAGGAACTATCGCAGAAGTACTACAACTATACGGAGCTCGAAGAGCAATATCTTGAATTGAGGAGGGAATTCGAGGACA
>CAZWAU010000234.1:0-14851 GCA_964631995.1 uncultured Nitrososphaerota archaeon | reverse complement strand
TGTTGTCTTTTACGATCCTTGAAAACTCCTTGCTCAGCTTGTCGTACACTTCGCTTGCACACCTTTCCGATCCAGATCAAGGCACAGGTTATTATGGCTTTTAGCACAGGGCGACAAAACCGTCTTTCAAGCCTTCCAGATGCAACTTAGCGTCTTTTTCTTTCTATGAATATCAACGCTGCTTCTGCTATTGCAGCAATTGCCGCAACAGATGCTACCAACTGGTAAATGGTCAGCTGATTCTCCAAGTTTCCAATCTCTGCCCTGAGTGCTCTAGTGCTTCTCCAAGCCCTCAAACCCTCGAAAAGCTGGTGCGCGTTGTACCTGAACATCTGTGTCAGATTCTCCGTCCCGGGCACAGCTCCTGGAAAGTTTGTTATGACCACATGCTCAGCTCCGACTTGGGAGGCGATTCCCTTGCCAAACTCAACGCTGATCTGGAGGTTGTCGATGATAAGGGCAACACCCTCCATCTGTGCCGTCTCGACAAGAGAAGCTATGTCAGCAGCCGACAAAGTCTCCGGTGGATTGAAAGTAGCGACTACATCGAAGCCTAACCACTTGACGAAAGGTTCAAGCCACTTCATGCAGATGACCTTCGTGCCACTCACCCCAAGTGTCTGGGCCTCCTCAGTCATCTCATTTGCCACAGCATCTATGTCTGCAAGCATCTTGTCCATCTTCGCCTCCAAATCGATTGAAAGGGCCTGACTGAGATTTCCTCCGACCAATTTCACGCAGCGCCTTGCCCCCTCAGGCGTATTGTAGTCGCCCGGAACCTTTACGAGGATGAGGCCCTCATTGCCAGCAGCCTCGATCAAGCCTTGTAGCCAGAACTCACCTGGCATCGAGTGGTAGAAGAGGAGCTTTGCCTTACTGACCGCGTAGATGTCGCTTGGCTTCATGTCGTAGTCAGCTGGGCAAAGACTAGGGCGAACCAAAACTACGATGTCAGCTCTGCCTTGCAGAAACTCCTCGACGATAGACCCCAAAACGTTGGTCGTGCACACTATCATTGGCTTCTCTGAGGGTCCATTGGCTTCAACTGATGCGACAAGCACCATTACTAGCATGCATGATACAAAGATGCGGCTCAAGAGCCCAAATTTACTTCTCAATTTGGTTCCTTCACCTCCTTTCTCTTTCTCTTGGGCGACAGGAGGACCGAGATCGCAAATATCAATGTCGAAACCAAGACTATGCACGATCCGACGGGAATATCGAAGGCGAGAGATGTTATCAAGCCTGAAATGCATGTGATAGCACCCACGATAGGTGAGACAATAATGATCTTCCTCATCTCTTGCAGGAACTGGAGTACTGTCGAGGCTGTATTGAAGAGAAGGGCGAAGATTAGAAGGCCACCAACAAGTTTTAGAGAGAAAGTTATTACGATTCCAATTAGGAATATGATGAAATAAACGAAAGGTCTTGTGTTTATCCCATCGGCCTCAGCGAGCCTTCTGTCGAACATGATTGCGAAGAGCTCCTTCCAAAAGAAACCGATCAGAGTTGGCGTTGCAGTGCACAGGATAGCCATGAACAAGATATCTTTGTTAGACATCGATATCACGCTTCCCCAGAGTACGCTTGCCACCTCGCTGCTTAGGCCAATCTGTGGAGACAAAGTCAGGAAGATGAAGGCGAGAGACATGTTGAGGGGGAAGGCTATGCTTGTTATTGTGTCTTGACTCAACCTTGCCTTGTCTGCGACAGGACCGATAAGCAAGGCTGTAACTGCAGAGAAGAGAAAAGAAGTTAAGAGAGGATTCGAGGAGATGGCAACTCCGAGAGCAGCACCGGCGAAGGCGCCATGCGACATGGAGTAGCCTATAGAGGACAGCCTCATCCTAACAACGAAGACACCGATCAAGCCCGTGAGAAAACCGGTAAGCATGCATCCTATTAGGGCCCTTTGTATGATGGCGAGTTCAAGCCAGATCATTGAACGGCCTCCGCTTTATGAAGGCTTGTGTATCCTTCTAGGATGGCCAATGCTCTCTCTGGTCTTTCATCTGCAACGATTCTTCCGCTATTCATGACCACTACTCTCCGGCACTCACTTGGTATTTGGCGGACATCGTGCGTTACTACGATGGTTGTCATCTTACGCTCCTCGTGAAGACGGCCAATATGAGCAGGGACCTCCTGGCGAGACTTGGGATCAAGGTTGCTGAAGGGTTCATCCAGCAGGAGTACTTTGGGTTCTTTTGCCAAAGCTCTGGAGATCATGACCTTCTGCTGTTGTCCGCCTGATAGCTTTCCAACTGGCCTGTCGGCCAGATCTTCAATGCCCAGAGACTTCATCGCTTCAATAGCTTTTTCGAAATCCACTTCTTCAGGTCTCCTTAGAACCCCGATCTTTCCATAGCGACCCATCATCACTACATCTAGGGCTGTGAAGGGCTCCAAAGAACCAACCATGAAATCTTGTGGAACATACCCTATCTCTCGCCTGACAGCGCTGCCAAACTTGCTCACTTCAAACCCAAATACGAAAACCTTGCCCTTGGAAACGGGCTGCAAGCCATTTATCGTTTCAAGCAGAGTTGTCTTCCCAGCTGCATTAGGGCCGACCACGTAAACGAGTTCATTCCGATGCAGAGTCAGGTTTACGTCCCTGATGGCAGGTCTCCTCTCTCCCTCGTATGTTGTGGAAACGTTCTCGACTCTTATAGCTGTACTTGTGCAGCATTCCATTTTGCGTTCGCTCTTTATCGATACTTGCGATCTCGCCATGAACAAGAGTGTTACGAAAAACAAGAAACGTAACACATTTTATAAATGTTTCTATGTCCGAATCTCTTCAGATGTAAATGATACATTTACTTGTTTTTTGCGTCTTCAGCACAATTCAATTATCAATACAATCGCTTCGCGCTAAAGGACCTTGTACAGTGGATGATTTCTAGTCAAGGGCTTGATCCCTCTGACCAGAGCATCATATGCCACCATAGCGTCTGTCAACGCGCATGCTGTGAATATGTCCGAAGCCCTGCCTATCGTGCCGTAGATGATGAAGTTGGCACCCATACACTGTGCCAATGTGCTCGCTGTTGCTCTTCCGAGTTTCTTCGAGTACCACCCATATTCTTCCGCTTTTCTCCAGCGCCCGATCACGCCAACTGGGGCTGTGCCAGTTGGCAGGCCAAACTCGTTTTTCAGCGCTCGGATGGCGCCAGCAGCTACTCCAATGCTCGGCAGGTCCAATACTGAAGTGAGTATTAGCGGTTTCTCAATGCCGGCCCTAGAGGCCGCTTCGAGGAGGCCCACCTTGCTTGGAGCTCCAACGAGCTGCTGACGCATCCCCTCGATCCATGGATTTCGAGGGTTAAAGGATTGGACTATCGCGGCCTTAATGCCAGATTCCCTTAAGCCTGCAAGCTCCTCCTCAGTTGCTGTGTAGTTAAGAGAGTTGTAGATGGATCTATCCGCAAGCCCTACCTGCGCAGCGTACTGAGCCGCCCCCAATCGGATTGCAGAAGTGGGGCCATTTATGAGAATTGGGGCGTCCGTGGCTTCAGATGCGAAAGTTATGTAGTTTTCCAAAGCTTCTAATGATTCGCCCACGACATCCAACATGTGCGGATTTCCGGTCTTCTGGGACAGACTCTCTTGCCTTTCGATCAGATGCTTGGCCTTCGCCTTATCGAACAAACCTCTCTTATGGTCTGTAACGATCTTGTGTCCACGATGAAAGATGCTACCAACCAATACTGTAGGCAGTTGGCCTGGCTGTCCACCAACTTCGACAGAGCCTATCCTGAATATCGTCTGCTCCTTTTCAAACTTGAACATAGCAATCTATCTCCTAACCTTTCGAGCTAGATGTCAATAACATCACCTGCGCGAATCAGCTTGCACCTTTTTCCAAAAGCTTCAGCAAACTTGCGCGTGGCCCTAGTACCAGAACAGTGGCAGGGGGCGATCAACCTTGGGCTTCTACCCATCAACTCGAGAGTGGTCTTTGCGATTCGATCCTCATTAGCCTTTGAGAGATGGAAACCGCCAACGATCGCATACACCTTCTGTTTTGAAGTTAACATCTCCGCATGCCTAAGCGTGTTTACGATCCCGGAGTGGGCACAACCAGTTATAACGACGAGCCCCTTCTCGAAGTCTAGTATGAGCGCTTGGTCGTCGAGCAACTTGTCCTCTACGAACTTTTCGTTCTCCACGGTCCAGAAGCCTTCCGTCTTCTCGAAACCCGTTCCACGCATGACTTCCCCGCTCGTGGTGATGCCCTCAGCTATCTGAACGGGGTTTGAGGCGATTACGGGTACGCCCCCATTTTCCTTTATCTCTGACAAACCGAAGGATGAGCCCACAGCCTTGATTCTGGGGCTTAGGACGAACTTTGGATCGAATGCCTTTGGGTGAACTATTACTGGAATTGGTTTTCCAATCATTTTAAGAGAATGGAGCAAACCGCCAATGTGGTCGTAGTGGCCATGGCTTATGAATATGGCGTCAACTTTGCGCAGATCGATGCCCATTGCTCCTACGTTATGGGCAATTGCCTCTGGCGTCGGACCTGTGTCGACGAGAACAGATGCTATACTATCATCCAATCTTGCCTCAACAAGGAGTGAAAGGCCATGTCTCGACAATAACCCTTTCAAACCTGCGAAGTCATTGACGAGAACCCTTATTCTTAATTTACTTATCATTTAATAGTAACACCAAGTAACAATTTCCAAACTGCTAAAGGTCTTTTGTCTTGCACTGGTTTTCGATTTTTGCCTCGTTTGCATAACAAGTCCTGGTCGTGACAACGCCACCGATTGAAATGCATGCTGGCACCATTTTGTTCAATTGCACAAAGCTTCTTATGTCTTTTGCTAGGTCCGATCTTTTATAGTTTGGGGGCTTGAAATTTCCGATCCAGTCCAAGCAGCTAGCGTCGCCAGAAAGGGAATCGTATGGTATGGCAAAGATGCCCAGCCACTATCCAAGTTGGAAATCCTTTTCGATCTTCTTCCATATTTCCAAGAAAGTCTCGTAGCAAGATTCGAGCACCGGTGATGGGAAGTATACCTTTGCGTAACCATTGCCCGCTGTGACCAAAAATCGATTTTCAACAAGTATCTGGAGGTGGTGCCTGATCGTCTTGTAATCCAATCCAAGCGTTTGTGCAAGCTGGTTTGCGTTCTGTGGATTCTTTTCAAGGGAGTGGATGATCCTTGCCCTGGTTGGCCCTCCCCGTGTTCCGACCAGAAGCCACCAAAGAAGGCGCTGTACAACTTCCAACCTGTTCGCGCTACCTTGTGCTTGCTCTGAGCAGAGCAGCAAGGCCAATTAGCTCGACAAAGCTGAGGATTGGTCTCATTTCCTGTGTTCTGACGCCTACTTCGCAAAGCTCTGTGGTGGCGAATAGGAAGGCCGAAAAGGCGGATTGAAGTGTGAGCAGGATGGAGAAGATGAGTAAGCTTGCCGTAAAGCTAGACCTGATCTTCCTGTGGCTTCTAAGGTAGATGGCCATCAAACAGAGAAGAATAACAACATTGATGATCTCGATGATTACCGCAAGGTTAATTCCTTCAAGCATCGTTTTCTACCGCCTTTTCTCGAAAGGCCAAGCATGTCTTTATTGTTTTCGCTTCTCAGAAGATTCGGCACGAACCAAAGCGAATGTATGCTAAAAGAGTAGCTAAAATTCCCAAAAAGAGTAATATTAAATCATTTGGCAGCTTGTCAGCTGGATTTAAAAAAAAGCGGTGCCTTCTTCCTTAATATGGAGGGGGGATCTTTCAAAGCTCACCTTCTCTTGGGGAATAGAACCACGCTTCGCTTGATTCGCCTTCTGGTTTGAAGAACCATGGAGATAAGAAAGGACATGCTAATGGCGAATATGGTGCTCGGCAGCCTTAGGAAGCTTTAGTTCATCAGCAGAAAATCGATGCAAAAGATTGCGCATACCCGCTATGCAGCTTACAACTTTGCCAAAAGATCCTCAGGTTGGAAAGAGTTGTTTGAGGGAGAAAGAAGAAAAATGGAAAGGCAGCCAACAGTTTTAGGGATAGAAGGACATAAGTCGCTTGCATTGAAAGTGGTTACAAGGATGCAAAAAAATTAGGAGCCTGGCTTCGGCAGTGGTGAGCATCTCTTGATTTTCAAGGGACCGGGACATCTGGAAGGAAAGTGGTTTCGCCTTGAAGGTCAGTCATTCTTATGTTTGACAAGCTCGATGGCTTTCGCGACAGGCAGGCCTGGCTTTACCGTAACCACCTGAACGTTATGTTGCTCAAGGAGGCCTGACGCACCCGGACCTAGCTCTCCAGATACGACCATGCTCACGCCATGTTCTATGAGTTTATTGACTACGATCGGACCTGCTCCATATTTGTACGATATGGTTGGATTTCTAAGAACTTCCACAGCCCTAACTTTGCCATCTTCGATGTCTATGATGGTGAAGGTGTTTGCCCGACCGAAGACATCAGACACAGTATCTTCCAAACCCATTTCTCCCTTCGTGGGCACAGCTATCCTAAGCCTCCTCGTGCTCACTCACGACCACCCCACGACTTAGTGAGAGGAGCTTCCCCTGAGTTCCCCAAGTCTTCTTTTTATCTGCTCCAGTTGCTGCTGCAACCCTTTCATCTGCTCTTCCAAGAGCGCTATCTCTTGCTCTCTCGACATCGGCACAGGAGTCGACGGCATGGCTACAGGCGCTTGTGGAAATGGTGCTGCCTGCCTTCCCCACATTCCCCTGCCCATACCCATACCCATTCCGCGGCCACGACCCATGCCTCTGCCCATTCCCATTCCTGCAGGACCTGGAGCGGTTGCCTCGTTCAACTGACCATTCTTGAAGCGTTCGACAGCTTCTTTGACTGTGCCGAGGGCACCGACATAGACCCTTATCCCCGCGGAGGAGAGCACTTGGTAAGCGTTTGGTCCTACGCTACCGGTTATGATGGCCATGACGCCCTTTTCAGCTACTTCTTGCGCCGCCTGGATGCCGGCACCGCTCATCGCGCCTGCACTGGAGTTGGGGATAGACTCGAAGTCCATCGTTTCGGTATCGACGATTAAGAAGCATTGGCACCTGCCGAACCTTGGATCAACCTGGGCGTTTATGTCAGGACCTGTGGCAGAAACAGCTACCTTCAAGCCTTTTCGCCTACTTTGAGTTCATCCAACCGTTTTTTGACGCGGGTTAGTTCCTGCTCCAGAAATTTTGCCTCCTCCTCCAACATCGCGATCTCGTCCTCCTTTGACATCGGGTATGCCATTGGACCGTAGTAAGGAGTTACTGGACCATACATGCCTGTCCACCACCATCTTGGTAGCCAAGGAAACCACCTGCACCTGCCTACGCCCCAGTATGGATATGCGTAAGGACCTTGGAACCAACCCCATGGACCCATGCCATATGGCAACTCGCTTCACCTCCTTATTTTCCTTCTAGGATCTTCTTCAGCTCCTCGATCCTAGCTTCCACGCCCTTGACCTCCTCGTCCAGCTCCCTCCTGTAGTCCTCGAGCGATGCTAGCTCCTCTTCAGGCGAAGGAGCTACGTAGGGTGGGGAAGGATAAGCGTAGGGCACATAGGAATTGTATTGGTAGTATGGTTGCGATCCTTGCTGAGTTGCCGGCCTCTTCTGCACAGCCTCTAACCTTCTCCTCGTAGCTTCCAGCTGCGCTTCGATGGCTTTTGCCTGCTGCTCCAGCATCTGAACCTCCTGCTCCTTCGTCAACGGAGCGCCCGCAGATGCAAATGGCGCAGCAATAGGTGGCGTTACTCCCGTTGACAGATACTGCCTGTATTGTGGCATCAGTCCGCTGGAGATGATCCATTCTGCCGTTGGCGGTAGACCCGTTGGCGACCTACCAACCCAGCCGGGCGAATAACCAAACCTCATCCATCCCGGCAATCCAGTCAGGTAGTACATTCTCCTCCATCTATATCCCATGCTTCACCACCACGGAAAGCCGTATAGCGGATAGTACGAGCCCATCCCACCCCAACGAGGCGGCGGGTATGCTGGGAGCGGATACGAGCCGCGCCGTGACCACGGACTATACCCGTACAAATACGGATTGAAGAGCCACCAGCAGGCTCCTCTGCCAAACAGCCATCCTGGCCTCTGCCAAGGAGGAAGGTAGCTGAATGGCCCTCTTCCGGGCCAAAGACCTGACCACCCTCGGCCCCTTCCATAACCTCCGAACCAAGCCATTTTTTACCACAGGATATTATGTGCATATGCACATATATAAATTTTTGCGTTAGCACAAAAATATTTGTTCTGGAATTGTTCCGCATGCGAAAATGTCTTCGAAGGTTCCTGCTGGTTAGCTCGTGTTTGATGATGCGCGCTTCGCTCCTCCCTTCAGGAGGGGTGCAGCCTCTTCCATTCCCTCATCAAGAAGCTTCTGCGCATCTGGGTCGAGAACCTTGAGCAATGCTAGAAGCTCACCCACATGCGTCTTCTCCTCATCCCTAACGTGTGCCAGAACTTTCCTAGCCCTTTCATCGTCGGAAGCATCGATATGTGCTTGGTAGAGATTAATTGCGTCCAGCTCAGCTGCGATGTCTTGCCTTATGGCTCGAACGAGCTCTTCTAAACTCATCTTCCTTTGCACTAGGGAGGGGAATGCCTCTGTCTGGCTCATCTCACAATCAATAATTCAAAATATTGAACCTTTTTAAGGCTTTCATAGGAATTTAGGATCGTTTGAAAATCAAACACAGGAAGGCTGCGGAATGTCAACAGCGCCATAAGAACCTCCTTGCTTTAGCTATGCATGATCGAATATTCATGCAATAATGCGATTATAGCAAAAATATAAATATACGATTATTCGTAATTTAAATTTTGTATGGTGAAACTTATAGTGCAGGAGGTTACGGAAGTAATCGAGGAATATTTAGAAGCTATATACAAGCTTGAGGAGAAGAGCGGAGCTGCTAGGACGAGCGATATCGTTAAGAACGTTAGGGTCGTTCCTGGCACCGTAACCAATACAGTTGAGAGGCTTGAGAAAGAAGGTTATGTGACTCACGTGCCCTACAAGGGAGTGAAGCTTACCGAGAAAGGACGAAAGGTTGCCTTGCAGGTTGTGAGGAGGCACAGGCTTTCTGAGCGGCTGCTCACAGACATTTTGCATGTGGGATGGGACAAGTCGCATGATGCTGCCTGCAAGCTGGAACATGGAATGACCGAGGAGGTTATGAAACCATTGGAAAAGGCGCTGAAACACCCAAAGACATGCCCGCACGGAAACCCCATACCGACGAAATGCGGGGGAATAATGGAGGAGAAGTCTAGGCCCCTAGTTGATCTTAATAAAAGGGAAAGGGGCAAGATAGTGAAGATAACCGATGAGAAGTCTGACCTGCTCCAATACTTAAACTCGCTGGGATTGATACCAGGTGCCTCTGTAGAGGTTGTTGAAAAAGCTCCTTTCGAGGGGCCCATAACCCTCAAAATCGGAGAGAGCAGCTTTGCACTAAGTCTTGCAATAGCATCGATCATACAAGTTAAAAGGACGAGGTCAGGTTCGTGATCAAATGGAAATTAAAAGCTCGGAAGGACCGATCGTTCCTCTGACGATGCTCAGAGACGGTGAAGCCGGAATCGTGGTTTCGATAAGGTCTGGGCATGGAGGTGGCAGAGGATGTGGATTTGAAAGGAGGCTGATGGACCTGGGCCTTACTCCAGGAACAAAGGTTACGGTTGTGAAATCGGCTCCGTTCCACGGTCCATTGGAAATCCTCGTAAGGGGCTCTAGGCTTGCGCTCGGAAGGGGCATGGCAGAGAGAATTTTTGTGGAGATCGAAAAGGTGTGGTAAAGAAAAAACTTGTAATTGCCTTAGCTGGGAACGCCAATGTCGGGAAATCTGTCATATTTAACCACCTGACAGGCTTGCACCAGCACATTGGGAACTGGCCAGGAAAAACAGTCGAGAGGGCAGAAGGAACCCTTTACTTCAAGGGCTACACGATAGACCTGGTCGATCTGCCCGGTATATACTCACTCTCCACCTACTCTTTGGAGGAATCGATCTCTAGAAGATATATTGCGGTCGAAAGGCCCGACATGGTGATAAATGTAATAGACGCTTCGGTCCTTGAGAGAAATCTGTTCTTCACTTTGCAGTTATTGGAACTCGAAAGCCCGATGATAATAGCATTAAATCAAGTAGACATTGCGAAAAAGAAGGGCATAGAGATAGATGTGAACAGGTTGGAGGAGCTATTGGGAGTTCCTGTTGTACCGACTGTTGCGGTTAAGGGGACAGGCATCTTCCAACTTTTGGAAAAAGCCATAGAAACGATCGAAAAAGGGCAAGCAGAGGAACGAGTGAAGGTGAAATATGGGAAGGAGGTAGAAGAAAGGATCTCAGACCTCACAAAGATGGTGGAGAACACTCGATCCCAGTATCCACCAAGATATCTGGCGATCAAGCTGTTAGAGGGTGATGAGGAAATTGTGAACGAGGTAGAAAGGATGGAGCCAAGCATAGTGCAACATGCGAAAAAACTTGCAAGCGAGCTTGAAAACATACATGGGAACTCCTGCTCGACTATATTGACTTCCGAGCGGTATGAGGTTGCAGGTTGCATCGCGAGGGAGGCCCAAAAAATAATCCCTCCAAGGAGACCCACAGCAGAGGAGAGGCTCCACTCCATCACGACGGACAAAATCGTTGGATACCCGATCGTTGCTCTTACGCTTCTTTCGATGTTCTATGCGATATTTGCATTTGGCAATTCCGCTTCGGAGACATTGAGCAAAATCTTCTATGGAATAGAGCCGCTTTTCGCAAAAATCTTTGGAACAGGAATCTTTGGAGCGCTCGTCTGGGGAGGCGTAATCGAGGGAATCATAGCGGGAGTTACGGTCGCCCTTCCTTATATCGTCCCTTTTTACTTCCTGCTGTACATATTGGAAGATTCTGGTTACCTGAGCAGGATCGCTTTCCTGATGGACAATGCCATGCACAAAATGGGACTTCATGGGAAGGCGTTCATCCCGTTGATGCTTGGTTTCGGATGCAATGTTCCAGCCTGCTTAGGATGCAGGATTATGGAAACGGAGAGGGAGAGGTTATTGGCTGCGTTTGTGACAACATTGGTTCCATGTGCTGCACGATCGGTGATCATACTCGGCCTGGTTGGCCAGTTTGTCGGCATCCAGTGGGCCTTTGCGCTTTATGCCTTCGACCTAATCGTGATCTTCATCTTGGGAAGGATCGCATTCAAGATCCTTCCAGGTGAGCCAACAGCTCTAATCATGGAAATGAACGACTACAAGCTGCCTCACTTGAGGACGGTCTTGAAGCAGACATGGTTCAGATTGGCTGAATTCATCAAGATAGCCTTTCCCTTGATAATCGTTGGAAGCTTCTCCTTGAAGCTCGCGGAAATTTTTGGCATGTTAGAAAGGATCGCCTCATTTCTCAGCCCTGTGACGGTTACGTGGCTGAGATTGCCATCGATCTCCGGCATAACGCTCATATTCGGTGTGATGAGAAAAGAGCTACTGCTTGTGATGCTCGCTACTCTTTTGAGAACAACAAATTTTGCAGAGGTTTTGACTCCTTTACAGATGGTCGTCTTGAGCTTGGTGGCAATGTTCTACATACCTTGTATAGCAACAATTGCAACACTGATCAAGGAGTTTGGCTTGAAGAAGGCGCTATCCATAACGGCATTTGAAATAATATTTGCTATAGGTCTAGGAGGGGTTGCGTCGAGAATATTGGCAATGATCCTCTGAATGCATTACATAGGAATAATGGCCTTGGTTGCATAAGTTTCTTTCATTTGTATTCTGCAAGCAGATTTGTTGGATTGCTACGTTACTTTTGGATGTTCAACCTTACCGCCTTGATGAAGTGGCACTCGGTCTCGCAGATTTGTACCGTGCACATCTCTCCTTCCAAGCTTTTGAGAGCTATGTAGCTTGCAATGAAATCCATTGGGTTTGGTGGATTGGATCTGTTGTTTGCGGCAAGCAACTTCTCCTGTTTCCTTCTTTCTTCGAGGGAGAGGCCAAAGTACTTTTCTGTTTTTATTTTTTCAAGGCATTTTTCCACCTGCTCGGTTGGACAGTGGTCACATCTGGTCCCGTCGCTTAACTTTCCAAATATGTTTGCTAGAGGATCGATGACATAAATGGTGGCTCCCTCGCCAATCATGATATACACAGTGTTTGGATCAGGTGGAGCTATGAACTCTTCGTGAGCTCCCCTTTTTTTCTGTTCTTGCTTCACCTCCCAAAAGCTCTTGAGGTGGTTGTTAAGTTGGTAAAGAAGTTCTTGGTAGCCTATGCCAACAGCTTTGGCAAGCTCCTTCTTGTTTACAGGTCCATCAATGGTCTGGACGGCAAGCTTATGCAGTATTTTCCTTCTCAGCGGGTGGCTGAGAACTTTTAGGCAAATTCGAGGATCCGCGTAACGACCCTTTATCAAGCAGGACATGATGGTTACCTAATGCCGTTCGATTTGAGCACCTTTGACAACTTTATAAATGTTTATTAATCGAGTTTAAAGTTTACAAGTGAAGAGCCTCGAAGCCAAATGCCATTGCTTAAATATTTGTTAACAAACTTTCGCAGCTTCAGGCGAGGATAACTTTTTGCAGGTTTGGAGGGTATTTGTATCTTCGGCAATTCGCACCCATGCCATCCTTCCCATGCATTTTGTTAAGCTGAGCCATTCACTTTTTCTTGAATTTTTCAAAAAGTGAAAATTATTTAGCGTCAGAGGTTTAAAATTGCATTCTGAATTCAATTCCAAAGTAGGCCTTACTCTAGTAAAAAGCACTGCTGGTAACGATGATCATAGCCATTAGAAAATGAACGCCCGCAACCTTGCGGTTGCATTATTCTCGGTTTTTGATAAATCAGTTGCATTGTAGATTCGAAGGTTCGAACTCTAAGAAAAGAGAGCTATCGCTTCTATTTTTCTTTTTCAACTATGCCTTGTACAGCTCCACATTTCTTGCAGAAGACGATTGTCAAAAGCTTGTCGCTCACAGGATAGTCAATGAAGGTAAACGAAGTTACGTCGGCATCGCACTTGAAACAACAAGGTTTGTCCTTCATCCATTAATTCACCTCCAAAACCATTTTACTTCCTATTTCACCTCTACGGTGAATTGCTTGCTTTTCGATCGTTGGTAATCGTCGTTTCCATCGAATCTGGCATAGATCTCGACAGTATTATCGTGTGGATCCACTTTCTTGGCGATCCACGTTATGTTGAACCTTCCTTCATTGTCTGTTGAACCTGAAGCCAGTAAGTCATCGCCACCTATATCGCTGTCCAGAATCTTAACTTTAGCACCAATGACCGGTTTTCCAGTTCCATCCTCTGCAAGTCTGCCAGTAAAAGTGACAGTCGAACCGATCGGTACACTTCGAGGGGGCGTATCTAACACCAATGAAGTCTTAATGGGTTTGACTTGCGCGGGTGGTATCATCTTTTGAATTATCTGGGTGACTACCGTTCCGCTTGGAATAAGTATCTCTCTCGTTCCGTCCGTTGTTTCTAATACGAGATGCATCAGCTTAATTTCTTTGACCACGCCCGTCTGCCCTGCAACGGTAATTGTGTCGCCGAATGTATAGGGTCTCGAAAGCAGGAGGAAGATTCCTGCAACAACGTGGGAAAGGATCGTTTGGGTAGCGAATCCAACTACCAACCCTCCGAATGAACCTATTGTCAATGCAGCTGTTGGATTGACGTTGAACACAGATGCTATCATGGAGAGTAGGACTGCAAGGCCAGATATTCTCGTCATGGTTCTAATTGTTGCAGCCGTGGGATGGTCGGTGATTCTTCTCATGTATGTGTATACCATCCCGCTGACAGAATTGACTACAAGATAACCCAAAGCAAAGATGAGAACTGCCTGTATATAGGGGAGGTAAGGATTCACGAGTAGAAGTATTGTGCTAAAAGGCTGAAGAATCGATGGAACTTCTTCTACAGATTCCCACCCGAATAGAAAGTTAAGGATGGATAGCATAACAGCGAGAGTTACTATGTAGAAAACGATCTTGAAACTACCCCGACGAATGCTCTGAATTTTCTCTTCCACTTTTTCGTTTTCGGAAGACGATGTCAAAGTTTATCGCACCTCAAATTATGAATAATTTTAAAAACATTTCTCCTAGGTGTTAACCATATGGACTTTGGTGTAAAATTAAATTCATAAAAAGTATTTCAGACTAATTTAAAGTGGACACTTAGCGAGTTGTAGCCTTAGAGGGGCTTCCTCTTAATTTCTTTAACTTTGTCAAATGAACGATCATCACTAATCATTTCGATCTGCCCAGATCGAATGGCAGCTGCTGCATGCAATGCATCTCAAGGTTTCAGATTATATTTCACCATTACTTGTTGGGCTCGAGCCAATGTTGTCTCGTCTATCGATAATAGTGTAAGATTTGGGAATCTCAAGAACTTTTTCCCTTGTTCGAGTCCTTTGAGCCCAAGACCTTTGAAGTCACCCAGACTAATTCATCCCAAGTCAAGGTTGCTGTGAAACCCTTCAGTTCACCTGTTGAGACTTTTACAAGTATTTCTTTGGCCTTTCTAGACTTTGGAATCGATCTCTAATCATATATTACTGGATAAATGAAGACATTACTATCGAGATATGGCAATTCTTTCCTTAACCTCTTCTTCAATTATCTTCCTAAGATTGATCTTTTTACTTATTTTTTTGGCGAATGTCCTTGTATAGTATTCAGCATAATCTTCAAGCCTAACCTCCGGTTTCACAATCAGTTCTTTATTCCGTAACTCGAACCTAACATTTGTCCCTGGCTTCATCCCCAAAGCCCTCCTTATCTCCTCCGGTATTACTACTGTCCTTTGGGGCCAACTGTCC
>CAZWAU010000233.1:0-3727 GCA_964631995.1 uncultured Nitrososphaerota archaeon | reverse complement strand
CTCTAAATAGGCTCAATACGGTTAATGACCTGTACTTCGGACCACGATTTTTCAAGTTTCTTATCATTGCTTTGGCCATGGATTGGGGCATGAGCCAACAAAGATCTCTTGCCCGCTTGCACATGGGTAAACTAACACCTTTAACTCTCGCAGCCTCAAGGAGGTTCGTAACGACAGCTGCCGAATTTCTGGCAAAAAGACCTATCACGCCCTTCGACTCGCTTTTCTGAAGGCTTGTAAACAGCTCCTCCGCTTCATCGATACTCACTCCCATCTTCGCGCAGAGCAAAGATAGTTCCGCCCTCAACGCCTGTTTAATACATGAATCAACGTGCAGAAGCATCACGCCTATCTCTGCAGCTTCAAAACTTGAGGCAAGTATGCTCTTACCTAAACCAGCTCTTTCAAAGACCTCCGAAATTGCGGAAACCGCCCTTGTGCTGCTGCCCGCCACGACTCTAACAATATCGTGCCCAAAATCTTCTGATGCTACTAGGGGGGAAGGAGCGTAGACGAAATCGAAGTCCTTGCTGCAAGCAAGTCCAGAGAGTTCCTCGCACCTTCTGGCTAAAATTCTGGCAGTTCCCGGAGGGGCCAATGTTTGCAGGACGACGATAAGTCCTTTCCGCAGGTTTTTACCGATCGAGTCCGCCAATTCATATAGCATCCTTGTCTGTACCATTTTTCTGCTGTTAACTGGCGCTCTTTCACAGATTACCACAACGTCCGCAACCTCAAGTGCTTTACCAAGGGATTCGGCTATTACGAAGGCTCCTTCTTTAGCAAGCCTTTTGACAAATGCGGATATTTTCCTGTCATCTTCCAAAGCGTAACCTTGCAGAACTCTGGACCTTTGGAAACCACTCCTATCATATCCTGTAACTTTGAAACCTGCCTGAAGTAAGCGCGAAGCCGTAAATAACCCAAGTCTAGACAACCCAATTATAGTAAAGTTATGCGTATCTTTTGGCTCTTGAACAAGCTCCGATCGATCCATATGATCTGACCCACATTAGCTCGGAAAGGAGATGATAAAAACTTACATGACGGTGGGTAAGGGGAAAGATATGCCCAATGTCGCTGTAGACATCCTGACTCCAAAGCAGGCACTCCTTTTCAAAGAAGTTGTCGGGTTTCTTGAGGAGGATGGGGTAGAGGTATATTGCACAACGAGGAGCTACTTTGAGGTGGAGGAGATGCTGAAGCTCCTCAGATTAAAGGCAGTTTGTATAGGAAAACACGGTGGAGCCTCCCTTCAGGGAAAACTTGAGGCATATGCTGAAAGGGTTAGGAATATGACATCTTTCTACTCAAGATTGAGACCAAGTCTTGTTCTTTCATTTTCATCTCCAGAAGCGGCTAGAACATCTTTTGGCCTCTCGATACCTCATCTAGCTGTGAACGATTCTCCCCATGCAACAGCTGTCGCAAGATTAACGATTCCCCTTTCTTCAATACTTTTTACACCTTGGATAATTCCTGCAAAAGAGTGGATGCGTTATGGCATTGATAAAAGCAGAATAATTTCGTACAGGGGCCTCGATCCTGCTTCTTGGCTTAAATGCTTCAAACCATCAAGGAAAGTTCTGGACGAGATCGGTCTCGAAACCGATAAGCCGATCTTGACTATTAGGCCCCCTGAATATTTAGCATCCTATATTCTTGGAAAGGGCGAGTATGTAATTCGGAACATAGCTAGTGCCGTAAAGCGCCTGCATCGAAAAAGGCCGGACCTACAAGTTGTTGTGCTTTCAAGATATGGTAACGCTATAAAGTTCAGGAAAATTTTTGGAAATACGGCCATGGTTACTGAGGCAGTTGTAGATGGTAGAAGCTTACTCAATTTCTCAACCCTATTTGTAGGAGCAGGGGGTACGATGACAGCTGAAGCAGCCCTTATGGGAATTCCAACAATATCGGTCTATCCTGGAAGTACCATCGTAGAAGAGTACCTCGTAAGGAAGGGACTTGTTTTTAAGGCAAACAAGAACCTTTTTGAATGTATTTCACATCGAATTGAAATGCCAGATGATGAGTTGATATCTCTAAAGAAAAGAGCTTTGGCTATTTTAAAAAACATGGAGAATCCAGCGCAAAGGATTGCGAAGGTATCTGAGGCTTTTCTCAGGAAGCAGGCGCACCACTCCTGAGCACATCTTCAATATTGTTGCTGAAATGAAGACCATCTATAAGCCTTAGAGTCAACCTCTCTACCTCTTCATCTATTGTTTTTCTCAGAAATTGATCTTGTTTATACATTCTTACAAGACCCTCTCTTATGTAACGGATTCCACGTTCATTCCTAAAGTTTAGGGCTAGATAGGAGTTGAATCTGAAGAATTTCGCTCTTGGATCCCTCCTTTCGATCTTCCCCTCCCTAACGTTCTTCTTATAACTCAAAAGCTGCCTTTCCAGAATTGGTGAAGCAAGTTTTCCCCTTCTCCTTACTTCTTTGTTCAGAAAATCATAAACCGAGTCAAAGATGAGGTTGTAAAATCTCCTTTCTTTAGACCCTTTAGAAAATGATGCTAGTTTCTGGAGCAGAAGTTCGTAATAGACTCCAGATATCTTGTACTTAAGCTGACCATTCGTGGCATCAAGAAGCGCTTTATAGGTTCCTCGACCTTTCGAGGAATACGGTGTCGTTCCACTCCCAGAATGTATTGAGAGGAGGGCACCAAAATACCTAGCGATAACATCAAGCCTGGAAACGCGATCACGCAACTCGTTCAGATTCCCGTAAAAATCCATCCGTTTCTTGAAACCGATATTTGGAGCAACGAAATCAACATGCCTGCCAGAGAGCTTCCACTCGTTCAGGTAGAAAATCAAATCCTTGAATCCTGTTTTTTCTTTCGTTTCGTCCAGCGATATCTCAAAGCCAAAAGGACGATCGATCTTTTTCTTTATGTAATCATATATTTGTGCATTCACCTCTATACTCTTGTCATATTTTAAAGCAAATCGCATAACATCTTCTTTTGTCAATTTGCATGTGAACGACTTTGCTCCTTGGAATTTAAACTCGCCCAGGTTTCGGCTTAGCAATTCTTCAGTATTTTTGATTCTTTTATGGAACTTTTCTGAAAGTTTAGAATTATCAAGAGAATCGACCGTTCGATCCAACAGATCTGTCGTGTCGGTCGTAAAGGAATTGACATAACCTGTTGAAAGGGCTTCGTCAATGGCAAGGATGTTGTAGTCCATAGACCTTCTCAATTCCTCATCGCTAATTTCACTTTCCAATTCATGAATCCCGACAAGTCTCTTCACAGCACTTGTGGAGGAGCCTATCACCATTATGTGATCAGCTTCGATCTCGACGATCACGCCCTCCCTAAGAGCCGCCCTGGCTCCAAGGGTCATGTATTTCTTAATCGAAGTTCCAGTATGCCCCCTGGTGATTTCATATTTTCCTGGAGGCGCATCGATTACTTTTTGTGGAGCTGTCTCCCTCCCAAATGAAAGCATGAGCCCACCCGCCACATTTCTTTTCTTATATGCCCGGAGAATTCCTGTGAGAAAGATTTCAGGTATTCTTATCCCTGTCGCCGGATGCCCAATTCTCCCGAGATAACGGGGAGTTTCCAAGAGCTTGTCACCAAATCTTCGTGGATTATCGAATATTAAAGTGTATTCAAGGCAGAATGTAGGCATCAATCATCTGAATGTCAATCTTTTGGAGCTTAAATGATCCTAATACGGTTTAGGTTGGTAGCTATGGCTT
>CAZWAU010000232.1:0-9269 GCA_964631995.1 uncultured Nitrososphaerota archaeon | reverse complement strand
GTATAGAGTTCGATACGGTCAACGGCGAGATAGCATTGGCAAGGGAGGGGGCCCACTCAGTCCCAAGGGTGATCCACGCCGGAGGAGATGCGACAGGAGCGAGGATAGAGGGGACGCTTAGCAGCCTGGCAAGGAAATTCGGAATCAGGGTATTGGAAAGGCACCTGGTAACGAAGCTCTTGATTCGGGACGGTACAGCCGTAGGAGTTAGGGCTCTGGACTGTGCTACGGGTTCTGTGAAGGAGATCGAATCGAAGTGGACCGTCCTTGCAACCGGAGGGGCGGGATATCTTTTCAAGTTCAGCACCAATCCGGAAGTTGCGACCGGTGGTGGCGTTGCCCTCGCCTATGAATCTGGAGCGCTCATTACAGATATGGAGTTCGTCCAGTTCCATCCTACAGCTCTGGCTTTGCCAGGCGCTCCACAGTTCCTGATATCGGAAGCTGTCAGAGGAGAGGGTGGCATCTTGAGGAACGTTTTTGGAGAGACATTCATGCACAGGTACCATGAAGATGGGGATCTTGCTTCAAGGGACATCGTTTCTAGAAGCATAGCGTCCGAGATGGCGAGGACAGGAGCAAACCATGTCTTCCTCGATCTGACCCACCTTCCAAGGCACAGGGTTGTCATGAGGTTTCCGAACATCTACAGGTTCTGCCTCGAGCATGGTTTAGACATAACCAAGAAACCGATACCAGTAGCTCCGGCAGCGCACTACATGGTTGGCGGAGTGAGTACGAACCTTTGGGGTGAGACGAGTGTCAAAAACCTATTCGCATGTGGCGAGGTTGCGTGCACAGGCGTGCACGGTGCGAACAGGTTGGCAAGCAACTCCCTTTTGGAGGTTTTGGTTTTTGGGAAGAGGATCGTCGACAGAGTTCTGGAGGGTTCTTGGGATTGGGGGCAAGACCAGCTAGGGTCGGATGCACACGTTACTTCAATTGAGGAAGAGGACGAAGCAGCTTGTGGCGAAGAACCTTCGGTAGAAGGTCTGCAGGAACTTCTTTGGAGGTGCGTGGGAATAAAGAGAAAGGGTGAAAAACTTCAGGAAGCTGGAGCTGTTTTGGGAAGCTGGAGCGCTAAGCTTAGCAAAAAAAGGGCGGGCGCTGATAGAGGATCCGAGCTTTGTAGCATGGTACTCGTTGCGAGGCTCATGGCCAAGGCGGCGCTGATAAGGGAGGAGAGCCGAGGATGCCACTTCAGGGAAGATTTCCCGACAGAGTCTCCAAGGTGGCTCACGCATGTTTCCTTCAGGCGGGGAGGGAAGTGAAAGACGATCTCTGAGATACGTTTGGAGAAACTGATCGAAGAAGCTCTTCAGGAAGATATTGGGCCCGGAGACGAGACGACCTTTACTTTAATCCCGAGAGAGGCGATGGCAAGGGGATCGGTAGTCGCCAAAGAGGAAGGAGTTTTGGCTGGTGTCGAGGTGGCGGCCAAAGTCTTTTCGATCGCGGACACTGGCTGCAAGATCGTTGCCCAGAAAAATGATGGTGAAAAAATCAAAGTTGGTGATACGTTGATGGTGGTTGAAGGAAGGGCAGCGCCGATGCTGTCTGCCGAGAGGGTTGCACTTAATTTTCTTCAGAGGCTAAGTGGTATAGCCACGGAGACCGCAAGGTATGTCGAGGCTGTAAGGGGCACTCAGGTACGCATAGTTGACACTCGGAAGACCGCGCCAGGGCTAAGGATGCTTGAGAAGTACGCGGTACGAATGGGTGGAGGATTCAACCACCGGTTTGGCCTTTATGATGGCATCCTGATAAAGGACAACCACCTCTCGATCCTTCGTGGAAGGGGCATGGGTTGCGGAGATGCTGTGAGACTTGCGAAGTCCAAGAAAGCGCACACTTTGATTGTGGAGGTGGAGGTGACAAACTTAGACCAGGTGAGGGAGGCCATCGAGGCTGGCGCAGACGCTTTGCTCCTCGATAACATGGAAGTTGAAGAGATCAAGGCTGCTGTGAAGCTCGCAGGTGGCCGAGTTCTCCTCGAAGCCTCGGGCGGCATCAACCTTGGAAATGTGAGAAAGGTTGCGGAAACTGGCGTGAACTTTATCTCCGTAGGCGCCATAACGCACTCAGCTCCATCTCTGGACATGAGCCTAGAGATGGAACCGATTTGAAAACCTAGGCAGCATGGTTATTCTAGTATCTAGCTTATCGATCTGTAGCCAGATCGGCATTCAAATTGTTCGGCGATCTCTCCACCTAGAAGGGCGAAAAAGACATTTATCCTTCCCTTGCCTTTGATAAAGAAGACATGCCTTACCCGTTTAACTTCGACCTCACGCAAATATCAAGGTCTTTTTTCGCTGAGCTGGCCAAGCTTTCAGAAGAATATGACATCCATAAAAGGTTGGGTGAAAATGCAAGGCGCCTCGTCAAGAAGTTCAGAGTTGCAGAGCTGACAGGCCTTGAGATAGGAGATGCGCTAAAGGTGATCGAGGACATAGTCGACATATATGTGAGGAACCTATCGCAAAGGAGCGAGTTCATGGAGTCCAGGAGGAGGGCGCTCATCCTCCCACACTGCTCAAGGAAAAACATGGACAAAAAATGTTGGGCTAGCTTCGATCCCGAGATCTCCTCCTACCGTTGCCAGCACTGCTCGAGCGACTGCCTGATCTCACAAGCAACTGAAATTGGAGAGGAGAGAAAGTACGACGTGTACGTTGTGCCAGGAGGTTCTTGCATACACAAGATATTGGAGAAGTACCATTACGATGCGATCTTTGGAGTTGCTTGTTCCGAAGAGTTGAAGCTTGCCGCAAATTACTTGAAAACGGTAAAAATAACTGGACAGGGCCTGCCTCTTACGAAGAATGGGTGCGCGCATACTGTATTCAGCATCGAGAGCCTCAAGAACATGCTTTGATCTGGTGAATTTTCGAAAACCTGCGACCAAGGAAGAAAAAATTGCAGTGGTTTGGAGGAACTGAATTGGTCCTCGTGATCGCCCACAGGGGAGCTTCCGGCCATTGCCCCGAGAATACGATGAGGGCAATAGAGGAAGCGATTATGTTGGGAAGCGACGTCGTCGAAGTCGACCTCAAAATGACTGTAGATGGTCACATCGTTCTCATGCATGACGATTTTGTAGATCGAACGACAAATGGTAAGGGCCGGGTGGATCGCATGACCATGGAGCAGATAAGAGAGCTGGATGCTGGCGAAGGTGAGAAAGTACCGCTACTGAGCGAGGTGCTAGAAAGGTACGAGGAGAGCAAAGCGAAGTTCATGTTGGATATTGGAAACACCGGCTTTGAGAAACGCTTAGTGGAATTGGTCAAAAGCTTCCGTTTCGAAGAGAGGACGATATTTTCAGGCATCCATGGCGCGCTGGCGCTGATCAAGTCACTGGAGCCAAAATTGATGATCGCTCCTTCCTTTGGTAGAGCATCGAGGGAGGGGGTTTTGAAAGCATTTAGCATGGGAGCGGAGATTTACAACTGCGATCACAGATCTATTTCGCTTGACTTGGTTGAGCTGGCGCATAGGTCTGGACTCCAGATCGTCGTTTGGGTTGTCAACGGTATCGAGGAGATGAAGAAGATGATCGAGATGGGTGTTGATGGAATAACGACCAATCATCCAGATGTCCTTGTAAGACTCCGTCAACATTCTAGCTTCATGTCTTGAGATCCTAGAGCCATAATTTCTCCTTTCTGTGTAAAGGCATGGAGCATTCAGCTGTTTCGCTTCATCGAACGACAAAGCTTTTTGCCAAAACCCTTTTTAGGCATTAAGGACCAATTAGCATTCAAGGTGGAAGTGCTAGAATTGCTTCTCCGCTTCCCGTTTTGCTTCTTTGGCGAGGGTTGTGAACTTCATGATTAAGAAACCAGCTTCTGAAGTTTACCTGGATTTTGAAGAGAATGAATCGGCTGGCAGTAGACCATACGAGATGGAATGGGCAGATCGTCAGGAGGTGCGCTGCCCGACGATAACATTTGAGGACTTGAGGGGATGGCGGCTGGAGGTTCGAGAAGGCGCTTTTGCGACCTTCAGGCCAAGCCGGGCCCAGAACATATGGAATCGAGCGGTCGGCAAGCTAACTTATAGTGGAAATGGGGAAAGAGAGTCTCGGCCATCCATACTTCTCATACCAAACGAGCCGATCCAAATTCCAGATGGAAGCGACTGTGTTGAGGCTTGGGTTTATGGCAACCGCTGGGATTGGGAAAATCCACCTGACACTCCGCCTGTCAGGATCTACATACACTTGAGGAGTGGCGATGGCGAGATACAACGCATACTAGTGGATAGCATCCGTTGGAAGGAGTGGTGGCTCCTTCACCGCAAGCTTCCTGAGCGCGCAAAAGGTCTGTATTTTTCCGCCTTAGAGGTGGAGGGGGGCTGGCAACATGAGGAGCGCTGCTTGTTCTTCGACAGCCTGTACTTCTACGAAGAACCACTTCATCTTTTGGAAATCCCCGTGCGTCCAAAAAGGAACTTGGTCCTCTTTCAAGGACAATCGCCAGGGATAAACACAGGACCTGGATGCCTAGAGTTCCCAACTCGCGAAGAGACAATATTGCCCATCAACATTGAAAAGAGGTTCAGGACAGTGGTTGCGCAAGAGGGGGGTAAATACCTTTTGCGCTATGTTGGAAAAGATTGCGAGGTTCTTTATGGGTTTGATCCAAATCATGGCTTGTCGGGCATCGAGGCTTTCATAAATGGGAAGCCGGTTGGGCATCTCCTTTTTGGAGGTGGCGTAAAGTTCGCGGGCGGGGGAAGCGAAGGCGCGCTCGTGCATTCTGAACTGTGCGACAATGTCATATTTACAACATATAGTAATGGTGTAACCTACCTCTTGAGGCTCTGGCAGAAGTCACTCGTGATAGATGTTTTTCGCAAAAACGAGGGAGCGAAGGAAGGTGAAGAAGCGATTGAACTCTCATTCGGTGAGATTCGGGGGGTTCAAGAAGCGAGGACTATCTATGTTCCATTCATAACGTATGGCAGTAGCAATCCAGTTGTTTTGACGGGGCTTGCTGGAGAGGTTCTCCGCTTCTTCGCGTCGATCTGGCTGGACTGGTATAGGAGCGGCGGCTCAGAGCCATATGCGTTTCCGAACGGAGAGGTGATGCCCACAGGTGTGCGAATAAATGGAGGAGTTCGGTACAACTGCAGGACAGATGGAAAGCGCAACGACCTTTTCGAGCGCTTCTTTGTCACGATTTCACCAAAATTCGAGGAGGTCCTGCCCGTTGTTCCGAACCCAACAGGAGTCAATGCCAAGCTTGCGATCGACAGACTATGGCAGGAGAGCTGGGGACCGGAGAACTATGGACGGGAGATGGAACGCTGCCAGATATTGAGGGCATATGGCATAGCAAAGCTCATCCAGTGCAACCACGAAATAACTTGGCGAGACAGCGGGGAAAGTTTTACTCTTCGCACGCGGGCAGCTCCCGGAAAGGGAGGGGATGAAGCACTCCAAAAATATCTGGAGCACCAGAAATCGATGGGCTGGTTTGCAGGGCTCTACACGAACTACTGCGATTTTGCACCGGTTAACGAATACTGGAACCCGGACCATGTCCAACGAATGCCTGATGGTAATTGGCGCCCTGCTTGGCCCAGATGCTGGGCCTTGAAGCCTACTTCAGCCTTAATGTTCGAGGAGAGGCTGGCCCCGATCATAAAAAGCAAGTTCCATCAAGGCGGCGCGCAGCTATCAGCCTACACAGACGTACATACGGCAGTCGCACCTTGGAACTACTGCGATTATGATTCCCGTGTGCCTGGTGCAGGAACATTCGCACAGACCTTCTACTGTTACGGGGAACTCCTTCGCAACGACAGTAGGACATATGGGGGACCGGTCTTCTCGGAAGGAACTTATCAGTGGCTTTACGCTGGGCTAGCGGATGGCAACTATGGCCTTGCCTACAATGGGCGACCAATCGCACGAGAGCCATTGCTTCCGATATTTTTCCTTCGCGAGATTCACTCTAAGGAGTGCGAGATTGGAATGGCTTGGACAGATTGGTTTCTGCAGGGCATCGAGGATTGGCAACGTGATGTAGATAGAGCCATCGATCGGTTCTTGCTCCACGAGATAGCGTATGGGACCATTGGCTGGCTCGTTGAGGAGAAGTTTGGAATGCAACGCGTATGCAGAAGCTACTACATGCTCCAAAGGTTGCAGGCCCGATATGGGCTGCTGCAGCCAAAGGAGATAGCATACTGGAATGGAAACAAGTTTGTGAGCACCTCTGAGGCGATCGCTTTGGACCTGCCCACCAAGAGGAGGCAGCTGCGCATATCCTATCCAAATGGATTGAGAATATGGGTCAACGACTGGGCTGGGGAAGGGGGTCCAGAGACGATCTGGAAGGTGCGTTTTGGCGGCCATACCTTCGAGATCCCGCCTGCTGGCTGGCTCGCTATCCAGGGCAGGTCTTTCCTGACATTCTCAGCTTTGGTAGAGGGGCACAAGGTAGATTTTCTAAGGGACATTGGAAAACTGGACGGAAAGGAGCCGCTGATATATTCTGATGGCCGGGGGAAGCTTACTGAATTTAATGAGGTCAAGACTAGGGGCGCGATCGCAGCACGACTTGTAAGTAAAAACCAAGTAGAGGTCATAGACATCTCAAGAGGCGACGGGTTCGGCCTTAACCACCCTTTTGGCATCGAGGGTATTCCTGTTAAGTGCGAGGTGTTTGACATCCGGGGCAAAACTCTGGGCAGCGCTGAGATTCGGCAGGAACGTGATTACTTTTGGATCGTAGCAAAACAAGAAGGCCACACTTACCTTTTGACTTTTAGCGGTGTATCCTAGTTAGTTGGCGCTGCTCTTTTAATATTGCTGAGAGCAAAGATGTTGTAAAATAAATAGGCCCATTTACAATTCACTTTTTGCATTGGACTATTTGATTGTTTCGCGAACCAATGTTTTAGGTCCATATATTATAAGTACCGCTACCACAAAGACAATATTTAGAATTAATAGATAAAGGCCACCTAGCGCAGTTGCAAGCGTTGGAAAAATGAAGAATGATAAGTTGTTCATCGCATGGAAGAGCATGGTAGCTAAGATGCTGCCACCTGTGTTATTGTATAACCAAGTGAATAGAATTGTTCCGCAGATTATCAGAATCATGAAGCCCCATATTGGTGTTTGAGATTGGATCGTTCCTTCTATTAAAAAGAGTGGTAGGTGCCAAGCCCCCCATAAGACTCCAAGCATTAAGCTTGAGGCAAGCGCATTCAGTCTTGCTTGTAGCCTATCCAAGGCGTATCCTCTCCAACCCCACTCTTCTTGAAATGGTCCACCTAGAAAGAATATATAAACAAAGCCAACAGCGATAATGAAAGGGTTAGATAATACAGATAGTTCAGGTAAAGTTTCTCCGCTGAGTGTTGCAAGTAAAAGGGCGCCGCCAGTTATGAGAGGAAAAAGAAAGAAAATTGGGACGTACCATATTTTCCTGAACCTGTGATCCACTCCTCTTTTCAGCAGATTCTTCACCCCCCTTCTTCCTTCAATCAGACAGGTCAGAGAAAAGGCTGCGATAAGTGGACCAAAAGCAGCGGGATTAAATGGACTGAATAGGAAGTCAGCCAAAATTGAAGGCTCCGATAATAAGCCAAGTGAAAACAGAGCTTGAGGAATCCAAAGTAGCCATGAAAATGCAAATGTAATTAAGAAATAAAAGAGTAAATTTCGATTTTCGGAATTATTATTCCTAGTTATTGAAGTATTCTCTTTCAAGTTAACAGCACTTCTGATATTTTATGATTTCCTTCGTTAAGAGATGTTCCTTTAAAGACTTTTTCCTCGTTGCACGCTCATACAAGATGTGAATAACGAGCAGGGAATTATTTAAGAGTAAAACATCGCATTGCGCGCATAAGGCGTGAATAATTATCCTTAGGGCTTCCTTTGAATTTCTCGATAATGACCTCTAAAGACCTTAGTATGTCTGTCACATGGCTCCAGAGTTCCTCATATTTGGCATCATAATCATTAGGGACCTGGGATGCGACTTCCATAAGCTTGCTTTTTTATACATTCTGGGTACGATTATCAGCGTATTGGCTATTAGGATTTGTGTGAATGCTAAATGCATAAGTGTCTTTCGGACATGGAAACCGAAGGAAGCTTTCAAGATGAGCGAGGATGCTGGATCCAGTATCGAGCCATATACTCTAACAATGTTGATAGCAGACCTATTAGAGGAAGACGATGAAAGGAGTCTCTAAGGTGTGTTCAACAACTAGAGGAAGGGTTCATCCAGCAATCAATTCTTGCAGTGCTCGTTGGCCTTTTCATCGCCAAGAAGAATTCGTCAAAAGATGTGCTCAGAAATTATATCATGCCCAAGATGCGGATGAGTTTTACCTCTTAGCGAGTGCCAGTCAGCCTTTCCCCTAAAAGAGAACTTCATCATCTCCTCAACGGCCTTTTTCACGGTTCCTCTCTTATAGCCGTAAATTTCTACGGCCCTTCTCCTAAAATTCCTGGCCAGCGCTTCATCCACTTCAACCTTTATAGTTTCGGGCACAAGTACTTAACTACATAAGTCCTATTTTTTTACCAACTAAGGACTTTAATTCATCGTCAGCTTCTTTTCTCGCTTGCACCACTTACTATTACGGGTTCTCTTGGAAAGTTTGATTATGTAATAGTCAATTCTTCTTGGGTCAACTGGGAGAACCTTCCGGAGCCCTATTGGGAAGTTACCAAGGACTTAGGGACAAGTATGCTCTACTAAGGCATATGAAGGGTGATGTTGCTATCCTAATGCTTATGTACCTGCTCCAGATGCCATAGTCATCTCAAAAATAGGTGCGGGGGGTGGGATTTTCTCAGGTTCAATGCCTGTCTCGAACCCACGAAGCCCTTCGGCAGTGGATCTTAAGTCCACCACTTTTGGTCGGCCCTTTCGTTGACCTAGCTCAGTACACCCCCGCCAAGGTCGGCCATCCATCTTAGAGGAAACATGATAAGAGTTTTGGTTAAGAAAAACTTTAGCTGGATCGATCCGCCCTTAACAATCGTCATGGTTGTCCAAAGATAGATTGCAATCTCATGAGGTCACCCATGCGTCCATAAGCCCTCATCCTACCACTCATGAAAGCTTCTGCCCCTCCAAGCTCGCCTTTGGCGATCGCGAACCAGTCGGCTTTACTAACTACGATCGTCACGTTTGGTTCCTCAGCCTCGCCCTCGAACAACTTGCAACTTCTGTCCTTTATGACCATGTAAAATTTACCTCCACCTTCGCCCGTGATATCGTATTGGATCACCG
>CAZWAU010000231.1:0-10375 GCA_964631995.1 uncultured Nitrososphaerota archaeon | reverse complement strand
GGGTGAAATATTGGGCATAGCTGGGGTCTCTGGAAATGGGCAGAGCGAATTGATGGAAGCCATAGTTGGAATGAGGCGCCCGAGGAAGGGACGTGTGCTGATAGATGGGAAGGACATAAGCAGGATGTCCATTGGGCAAATATTTGGATTGGGTGTAGCATACGTGCCTGAATCTAGGAAAGTTGCGATATCTCCCGGACTAAGCGTTGCGGAGAACGCAATCCTGAGGACTTACTCGAAGGGGGTGTCGAAAGGTTTCATGATCGGAAAGGAATCTATATTGAAATACGCAGGGCAGCTCGTCTCAAAGTTCAACGTTATTGCACCCAGTTTGGAGATGCCTGCGAAATTCCTTTCAGGGGGAAACACACAAAAAATAATCCTCGGAAGGGAACTCATGTCGGAGCCCAACTTAATCGTAGCAGGAAATCCAACATCGGGCCTTGATGTTGCTTCGACCGAGCTTGGCCACAGGTTTCTACTTCAAGCGAAGGAGAAAGGGGCGGGTGTTCTGCTTTTCTCGGAAGACATAGACGAGATCTTAAAGCTAAGCGATAGGGTCGCGGTTATGTTTGGTGGAAAGATGACGAAGGTGTTCGACCAAACTCCGACCTTGGACGAACTAAGTTTGGCGATGACATCCGAGCGATGAAAAATTTGCAGATGTAAAATGTGATGCTTGATGAAGGTCAAATTTGAAAGAAGGGGTGCAGCATCCGCTCGCTTGGTCGCATTGTCTAGGTTTCTCTCGGTCTTACTAGCATTTCCGATTACGAGCATAGTGTTCTTAGCATATGGCACGAACCCAGTTAAGGCACTTGTTGAAATTTTTGGAAATGTTTTCGGATCTTGGTTTGGTATCTGTGAGACTTTGGTCAAATCGATACCACTGATCCTTTGTGGGGTCGGACTGACCGTTGCCTACAAGGCGGGCATAATCAGCATAGGTGCTGAAGGTCAACTTTTAGTTGGTGCGATCGCTGCAACCTGGGTGGCAATATATTCGGGTGTTTCAAGCCCCCTCGTTTTACCTTTAATGTTCATTTTGGGCGGCGCGGCTGGCGCTGCCTACGCTGCCTTGCCAGGCATCCTAAGGGCAAAGCTTGGATTGAGTGAGATAATCATTACGTTGATGCTGAACTACGTGGCTCAAAATCTGCTCGTTTGGCTCGTAACCGGACCTTGGAAGGGCAAAGGAGAATGGGGGTTTCCCCAGACCGACAAATTTCCAGATTACGCCACCCTTCAAGCAATACCTGGCACGAGGATACCATATGTTATGCTGACCATGGCTCTTCTGTCTATCGCTGTACTTTACTTCCTACTCTTCAGGACGAAACTTGGTTATGAGATAAGGGTGCTTGGCGACAATCCAGATGCGGCGAAGTTTGCAGGGATGAAGATAACCCGTCTTATCATTGCCTCTATGATGATCAGTGGATTCATGGCAGGCCTGGCTGGCGTGGGGGAAGTTGCAGGTATACAGCAGAGGCTCAAGAGGGGCATATCGCCAGGCTATGGTTTCACGGCCATAATCCCGGCTTGGCTTTCCAACTTGAACCCAATTTTCGTGCTGCCCGCTTCGATCTTGGTTGGTGGCCTTTTCGTTGGGGGCGATATCATACAGATTTCTTTGAGATTGCCATTCGGAGTTGTCAATGTATTCAACGGAACGATTTTGATCTTGCTTGCAAGTAGCGAATTTCTGGTAAAGTATAGACCGGTGTTGAGGACATGAGTTCACCAGTGCTGAACATAATTGCCTCCGCCATATCGGATTCCATCAGGGCTGGGACCCCACTGCTCCTTGCAACCCTCGGAGAGGTTTATACTGAAAAGTCGGGGGTTGTAAATCTGGGCATTGAGGGTCTTATGTCAGTGGGCGCTCTTGCAGGCTTTGCCATCACGCTCCAAACGGGAAACTATGCCCTCGGGCTAATATTTGCAGCACTTTCCGCTGCTTTGCTTTCATCGATCCATGCGTTCGTTTGCGTACACCTTAAGTCGAACCAGACGATTTCTGGGCTTGCGCTCGCAATGCTCGGAATGGGTTTGAGCAGCCTCTTCGGTAAGCCTTACGTTGGCCTTCCTTTGAAGAACAATATCAGACCAATCAGCGTCCCAATTTTAGAAAATATACCGCTCATTGGACCAACACTCTTCAGGCAGGATGTGGTTGTTTACGTCTCGATCATGCTGGCAATAGCACTTTGGTTCACGCTTTTCCACACAAGGTACGGAATATCCATAAGGGCGGTAGGCGAGAACCCAGCTTCGGCCGATTCGCTTGGAATTAGCGTTTCGATAGTGAGATACTTTTGCACAGTCTTGGGCGGTTCCCTTGCAGGAATGGCAGGAGCGTATATCTCCTTGGGCTATACGCCTGGCTGGAATGAAAACATAACTGTTGGTAGGGGGTGGATAGCTGTGGCCCTGACCGTCTTTACATTCTGGAACCCGCTGAGGAGCCTTGTTGGCGCTTACCTCTTCGGTGGTATCGAGGCCATGCAGTTCCGACTTCAGCCGATGGGCATACCCCCAAGCATGTTGACGATGTTGCCATACATTGCAACGATATTGGCGCTGATGGTCGGAACGAGATCTAGGTTTAGGAAAAGATTAGGAGCGCCAAAGGCTTTGGGTGTGCCATACGAGAGAGAGGAGTAGAACTGCCTTTAATGAATTTCAAATTGCCATGGACCTATCCTCAAATATCTTGAAGATTAAGGAAAAATCTTGCAATCCTTTCATCAAAGTATGCCTCACTATATAGAACATGACTCGTTATCTTTTAGATGGAGCGAAAGGCTGACTTTGCTGGAAAACGTTCAGCAAGCTCATTTAGATGAACGAAGCTCCGTTTTTGGGAGTTCATGAATTTAGCCGAAAAGCTGAGCATATGTAGGCGTATCTTTCCTAAAGCTCCAGAAGCTCAATTTCTACCTCATCGAGCTTCATGCCCCTGTCCTGCGCGATCAAGTTAAGGTGCTTAACCCTCGATGGATCGAGCCCCAACATGCGAGCGGCAACTATGTCCACTTGCAAAACGTCCTTGCCAATGAGCAACCTTTCTCTCGCATCGACGATATTAACCGTTGGCTTGACTATCTTGCAAATGTCCGCTATCACCTCATCTATGCCAAGGGGATGGTATTCAGAAAATTTCCTTCTTGAAGAGATAAGGCCGAACAGGTTCTTAGATGCACATGTCAGCAAGGTGTTGCCATGTGTCCCCAACCCTGGAATGTTGACCATGATGTCACAAGCGATGGTGCTCTCCGGTAGAGGAAATTTTTCGACAGCATGCGGGGAAGGTACGCTGCACCAGTGCACCCTGTCATTTAGAAAGTTTCTGAGCTCTACCTTATCGCTTGCAAACTTTTCATACCCTCTTCTTCGAAACATTTCCTCCGTGCGGTGAATTGCGCTGTCTGTATCGCCCAAGACGATCTTTTCTGAGGAGTGCTCCAAAAAGTCTAAGATCGCCCCTATGAGGGGAGGGGAGGGTGGATAGTAACCACATAGGTTCGGCTTGACAAGCGCGAGGCGAACGCTCTCAAGCTTGATCCCAAGCCTACTGAGAAGCTCCGGGATTTCATCGATGCCCTTCTCTTTTTTAACGGAAAGAACAGCCATGCGCTTCATATAAACATGCAAGATTGTTTAAAGTTTGCTCAACTAATGTGTTATCTCATTCTTGGTTGCAAAAGGGGCCAAGTGCACTCCATGTAGACATGATCTGATCGCAGACTGTGCTCCTTCTTTCCATGTTACAATACTTCTTATCACCCCTGCCCATGATTCCCCTCAAGGAAAAAGATCGCGCTTACTAGGCTTATCAAAATGAAAATGACTGAGCCTTTTGAAAGAGTCAAATATGTCATCAAGCAAGGACATAAGAACAGATCCCAATATCATGAAATTTGGCAAAGCGTTCTTAAATTGCTCTTGCTCCTCCAAGCTCTAGAGACCTTCAGCTCTGCGGAAAATTTATATCCGAACAGTCATCAAGACCACTTGCACAAACTTTGGAAAAATCACTTGCCTCGATTTCAAAAATGATCGACCACTCCTTGCTCCATCCAGCATATACAGATGAAGAGCTGAAGGCTGGATGCTTGATCGCCAAAGATTATAACGTTGCATCTGCCTGCATCAAGCCTTATGCTGTAAAGTTGGCAAAAGAAATTTTGGAAGGAACGAGTGTATCGGTTTGCGCTGTAGTTGGATTCCCACATGGCAACAACTGTACAGGGATCAAAGTTGAAGAAGCGAAGCGAGCGATCGAAGATGGAGCAACGGAAATCGATTTCGTTATTAACGTTGGCAAAGTTCTAAGTGATGACTGGGAATACGTGTCAAATGAGATCAAATCTGTAAACGATGAAGCGAAAAGCAAAAACGCTATTGTGAAAGTAATTTTCGAAAACGATTTTCTAAAGGACGACAGGTACAAGATCAGGCTTTGCCATCTGTGCAACCAGCACAGGGTTGCTTTCGTAAAAACCTCCACAGGCTACGGATTTGTGAAGCAGAAGGATGGAACCTACTTGTACAGGGGGGCTGTAGATAAGGACGTGACCCTCATGCGCAGGGAATGTGTCCCAGAGATCCAGGTCAAGGCAGCGGGCGGAATACGAACGTTGGATGAACTGCTGAAGTTCAAAGCTTTGGGCGCCACGCGCATAGGAACAACATCTACGGTGGCAATTTTGGAAGAAGCGAAGCAAAGGGGCTACAGGTAAGAAGCAAGAAATGCAGCAAACTTAGCGACTGTTGCCAAACTTCCTTGCAGACTTGACGAATGCGATTATGTTCTCCAAAGGTATACCTGGCAGGTCTATGTCATAAGCTGGGGAGATAACGAATCCGCCACCTTTACCCATGGTTTCAATACGAAGTTTGACCTCTTCCTCGATGTCCTTTGGTCCTCCCCAAGCCCAGAGGATTTGGGTTCCAACAGCTCCCCAGAAGGCGACCATATTTCCATACTCATCCTTCAGCTTCCTTGGATCCATCACATCAGGTTGTAAAGGATTGAGGACGTTTACCCCTATCTCGATCAATTCTGGGATGATGGGCTCGATGTAGCCGTCGCTGTGATATAGAACTATAATTTCCGGTTTCGCTTGCTTGGCGAGCTGTATTGTTAAGGCCAACCGGGGCTTAATGAACTCTCTCCAAATCGTAGGATTGATGATCATCGACGTAGGGGTACCAAGGTCGTCATCAAGGCAAAGAATGTCAATGCCGGCAAAGACCAGGAAGAGGGAGTTGAGGACGAGCATAGCCGTGATCTGGTCGAGGAGGTAATGCACTAGCTCCCTATTACGCCTTAGGTCCAACTGGAACTGCCTAAATCCCCTTAGCCGCCAAGCGGTCTCAAAGATGTCGCCCCCCAGGTGTGGCGGAACACCCGCAACAGCCAAGCCTTTCTTCTGATAGTAGTGCACTTTTTCGGAAATCATTCGGCTCCGGGAGGAGTCGGAGATCTTGGCAAGTGATGGGAGTTTTAGTTCCTCCAAAGTTCGTGCCTTCGCCAGGGGTTCAGCATTTGGTGTTTCGGGACGGTATCCCCATTCCCAGTATGTGCGAAGGGTCGAAACTCCGCCGATATGGACATGTTTTGGCAGGTTTCTCAAATAATTCAAAAACCCCTCTTCCTCGCGCAAAGGTTCGAAACTAACATAGCGAACATCGGTTTTGAAATACTCGTCTGGATCATGTGATTGTATCTGTGGCAATGCCATGGGAAAACACCCCAGAGCAATAGGTACGCGATCAGGAAGTTTTCCGCCCAAAGCTCTTAACATCCTATTGCGTGATGACATGATCTATAGCTCCATTTTGTGCGCCGCCGCGCCACTCCGTTCCCTTTTCTTGAGCAGTTAAGGTAGAAAAAGTTATGTCATAAGCCTTAATATGACAATCCACCCTACTCATAGATAGGATTGTTCTATGGTGCATGCCATTCTGGATTCTCCAGTTGGAGCTAATTCTGGAGTCGAAACGATCTTGTTTTTTCAAGAGCTTGTCAGGTTGCTGAAATTAAAAGTTGAGTGTGAAGGTCAAGCAACCTGAGCTATGCTTCGAAATCGGTTGGACGAATTGAGATCGTTTCGCTAATAAAGTTGGTCAGGAGCAAATGTGTGCCAAGCCTAGCGGAAGAAGGTGTGCCATAATGCTTAATAAAAATCCGATGTTTTGAGTAGCATGGTAAAAATATCCGTCGTAGGCGCGGGAAGCGTGGCCTTTTCCGGAAGCCTCATACGAGATCTTTGCGTGACAAAGAGCCTTTGGGGAAGCACAGTCACGCTGATGGACATAGACAAAGATCGACTGAGCCTAGTATACGGGCTGGCCAAGCGCTATGCGAGTGAAACTAAAGCGGACATTCAGTTCAAGGAGACGACGAACCGAAGGAAGGCGCTGGAGGGTGCAGACTTCGTTGTCTGCTCAGTCAAGGTTGGAGGCTACGAGGGGATGGAGAAAGAGAGGAAGATAGCAGAGCGTTACGGTTACCAAGGGGGCGTAGGCGATAGGGTCAGCGATTATTATGGCGGGATCGGGGCTTACTACCAGCTGAAATTCTTCTTAGAGCTGGCGAGGGACATGGAGGAAGAGTGTCCCGATGCCTGGCTGATCGAGACAGCCAATCCGGTCTTCGAGGGCACAAACCTCATTGCAAGGGAAACAAAGACGAAGGTGGTAGGGGTTTGTCACGGACATATGGGTTACAGGGACATAGTAAAGGCGCTTGGGTTAAGGCAGGAAGATGTTAGCGTGCAAATCGCTGGCTTCAACCACTGCGTCTGGATGACCAGATTCCTACACAAAGGGAAGGATGCTTATCCTCTCATAGATCGATGGATAAAGTACAAGGCAAAGAGGTATTGGAAGAGCAAGGAGTTCCTTAAGAGCTTACCATGGGAAACGGAGCAGCTCTCGCCTTCAGCAGTAGATATGTACAGGATGTACGGCATCTTCCCGATTGGCGACACTATAAGGAGCGTTTCGCCTTGGTGGCACCACACAGACCTCAAGACAAAGAAAAGGTGGTTCGGTCCATCTGGAGGTTTTGACTCGAGGATCGGCTGGTCGATCTACCTCAAAAGGCGCGAAAAAGGATTGAAGATGATGCAGAAAATGTTCAGTAGCCCATCTGTTTCCCTAACTGAAGTTTTTCCACCTGTAATGAGCGGGGAGCAGCACATCCCAATCATCGACGCGATAGCGAACGACAAGGAAACGGCGCTTGAACTCAACATCCCAAACAGGGGAGCTATACCCGGGATCCCTGAAGACGCTGTTGTTGAGATACCCGTTATGGCAAGCGGGAAAGGAATTCAAGGCCTGCGTGTGGAAAATCTACCAAAGAGGCTCATGTTGGATGTAATGATCCCAAGAATGCTCAGGATGGAGATGATATTGCATGCTTTCCTCTGTGGAGACAGAAAAAGCCTTTTGCTCACTATTTTGGAGGACCACAGGTCAAAATCATTTGAACGTTCCAAAGAGATGCTGGATAAGATTCTGGCGCAGCCTTGGAACAGGGAAGCATCGAGGCACTATAAGTGGATAAAATAAGGTAGAATGCACTACAAGGTTTCATTCAGGAGTACAGGTCGGAGAAGGCTGTAGATGAGCTCAGAAGGTGCATTTCATATGAAGCTATAGTCTTCAGGGATGGGAAGAAGCGTCCGATCGACACCAAGGAATTGGTCCCTGGCGATCTTGTCTATTTGGCTGTAGGCGATATCGTTCCAGCTGATATTAGGTTGTTGGAGGTTGAAGATCTACAAACTAACGAGTCTATTCTAACTGGAGAATCAACTCCTGTCTACAAGAACGCCGAGTCGGTAGGTCTTGATAAGCCACTACCGCACCAACTTTCCAATACTGCCTTCATGGGTTCCGAGGTGTCGAATGGCTCCGGAGCTGGCATAGTTGTTGCCACTGGGTCGAGAACTTACTTTGGCAGAGTGGCGACTAGCCTTTCGTTGATTCCACCAAAGACAGACTTCCAGAAGAACATCGCTAGTTTCGGAGATTTTCTCGTCAAAGTGATCTTGGTTTTAACCGCTTTCGTATTCGTAGTCAATTCAGTTTTGGGACACGGGATTTTGGAATCGCTTCTATTCTCGCTAGCCTTAGCTGTGGGAATAATACCGGAGGCTTTGCCGGTCATAATCACCGTTGGGCTGTCTGACGGAGCGATGAGGCTGGTTAAGAAGAAGGTCGTAGTCAAAAGGCTTGAGGCGATAGAGGACATTGGGAACGTTGATGTGCTCTGCACGGACAAAACGGGAACCCTGACGCAAAATGAGATCACAGTCCAGGAAATTGTGGATGCTAAAGGACATTCTTGCCCCGAGCTGATCAAATATGCTTTGCTTTGCAACACAGCTGTAGTCGAAGGCGACAGAGTCCTTGGTAATCCCATCGATGTTGCTATCTGGAAACATGCCATAAAAAATGGGCTTGGCGAATCCGACATAAAAGAGTTTGAGCGCATCTACGAAATCCCATTCGGATTCAACAGGAGGAGGATGAGTTTCGTGGTCGAGAGCGGAGGTAGCAGGCTACTGATTTCCAAAGGGGCGCCTGAGTCGATCCTTGGTGTATCGACTGACGTTAGCAATGGTGTTGTATCCAAACCAATGAACGAAGCAAAGGAGGAAGTTGATTCATTGATTGATAGGTACAGGCAAACTGGCAGCAGGCTTATAGCACTTGGCTACAAAAGGGTTGAACTCAAACCAAACTACTCCATAGAGGATGAGAGCGGCCTGACATTAATCGGGCTGCTTGTTCTTTCGGATCCGCCAAAGGAGGATGCAACCCACGCGATAAGCAGATTGAAATCTTTGGGCATTAAATTGAAAATATTGAGCGGAGACGATCCAGTCGTTACGGCCGATGTTTGCAAGCGACTTGGAATAGAATTCAATGGCAAGGTTCTCACTGGTACAGAAATCGAAAACATGCAAAAGGATGAGCTAAACAAGGTTGTGGAGGAAGTGGATGTTTATGGGCGCGTTACGCCTGAGCAGAAATTCATGATAGTTGAAGCCTTGAAGAAAAACGGCCATGTCGTAGGATTCTTGGGAGATGGGGTGAACGACGCCCCAGCGCTTAGGCTCGCAGATGCTGGAATATCGGTGGACTCTGGTGTCCAAGTCGCAAAGGAAGCTGCATCGATAATACTGCTAGAGAAGAGCTTGGGTGTGATAGCTGATGGAGTTGAGGAAGGAAGGAAGGCCTTCGGAAATATGATCAAGTACATCATGAATACCACAAGCGCGAATTTCGGCAACATGTTCACCGTTGCGATCGGATCTCTCTTCCTTCCTTTCATTCCCCTCCTTCCTTCACAGATATTGCTAACCAACTTGGTTTCAGATGCTCCCCTGCTGACAATATCTACCGACAACCTTGACGAGGAAGGCCTGAGGGACCCCAAGAGGTGGAAGATAGGATCGATCGCCAGGTTCATGGTATTTTTCGGCCTGATAAGCTCGTTCTTCGATGTTATAACAATCAGTTCCTTGGTTTATCTGCTCAATTCAGATCCAGAGCTTTTTAGAACTGGCTGGTTCATCGAATCGACTTTGTCCGAAATATTTGTCACTTTTTCCATAAGGACAAGAAGGAGGTTCTTCAAGTCAAGACCAAGCAAATTGATGATCATGGCTTCTGCCATCGTGGCCTTGGTGACTTTGGCTATAGTATACTCGCCTGCCGGCGCTCTTTTCGAGTTCGTCAATCTCCCTCTTTGGTTCTTGACATTGATCTTAGGAATTATTCTTGCATACTTCCTTTTGGTCGAGACGATAAAGCAAATCTTCTTCAGTCGCTACGAGTTCTAAATAGCCTATTTCTTCTATGGATCTTTATCAAATAGAATGGTTGCGAGCTAAAAGGTATTTACTTGCTATCATCTGTTCTTAATGCATCCCGATCAACTTTTTCCATCACAGTGTATGCGCAGTAGATTAGCCGTTAAGGCTGCCGACGTAGGGATCTTGGCCTTGCCTTCTCCATCATTGACAAGGGCAAAATCTAGAAGATGGATCTGCAAGCGGAACCTTGAGCGTAATATAAAAAAGTGGGAGTTGCCCCTTCGCATTTTATTCCTTCGCTAGGTCAACTACTTCTGCTTTTGCCGCATTCCTCTTGACCGACTTAACTCCGTTCCTGCAGGAATCCTTTGCTTGATAGGCTTCACTTTGCGCTATTAATTCGCCGTTTGGTGCTATCAATCTGAACCTGAATTTGCCTGCGGCATCCTTATATATTTCAAACCTTGCTTTTGGAGGCATTTCTCCTCTAGATTAAACAGTAGATCAAAAAAGCGTGCCAGCCCGTCCAGAAG
>CAZWAU010000230.1:0-17479 GCA_964631995.1 uncultured Nitrososphaerota archaeon | reverse complement strand
GAGCTCCGAGATCTTGGGTCAGATAAACCTCATCGTGAGGGATTTCCAGGTTTGCATCCGAAATCGCGAGGAGTCGGAGGTCAAGCCCCCAGCCCTTTGCGAAGGATGCCACTTCATAAGGGACATCTGTAGCTCCATAAAGGAGCCACCAAGCGAAAGGTCGACTACGGTTCTGACAAATCTTGCAAAGGCTTCGATGTGGCTCGATGGCTCTGTGAGTTTCGAAGATATTCTGAACGCTTGCCTTTGGGTCTTGCCCCACAGGTTGAGCCTGGTAAGGGTCAGGAACCTCCTGCAGGATCTTTCCTCACTTCTTGACCGAGAGAGAGCAAAAATGGAGGATAGAGATTCAAGAAAACAGTGGGCCATACTCAACGAGCTCTACAAGGGATTCACGCCAGCCCTGTACAAGCTCGGTAAGGAGGCAGCATCTGAGGACATTGTATTCGCCGAGGAACTCATGAGCTTGGAGGAGCAGTGGGTCAATGAGGGTAAGCTGAGCAGCGAAGAGACGATCTCGGCACAGATGGGCTGGAGCCGGCCAGGTGCTTGGAAGGGTGAAAGCGCCAAAAGTCGTTAGGGCCCACGAGCTCTTCAGCAGGGCCAGGATCGAGCTTTACTGCCCCCCTTGCATCTTCAAGGTTGCAACGGGCGAGGAGAAAGGACACAAGAGCTCTGTGCCTCTTTCCGTCCTTAACGGTGTAGTACTTGTAGGACCGAGCATGGTGCCACCGGACTGCGACCAGGAAAAGTTCCTCCTTTGGACATTTAGGCATGAGCTTGCCCATGCCCACCACTGCCCATACGACATAAAGACAGCCTACAGCCTGGAAAGGGCAGCTTACTCCGTCTCGGTCCACTGGGACCTGGCGTACTTAGCAACGCTTCTCTTCTCCGATTTCCAGGTCGACTTCAACTACCTATCGAGGCGCTTCCAAGAAAATCCATACCATGTTGAGGTACTTTCCGATCGCTATGGTGGCATAGGACAGATCGCCTCGGCTGTGCAGAAGAGGATGCTAGGCGGCAAAATAAGGGGAAGAGTCAGGAAGGTCGTCAAGGAAGCTGCAAGGGAGATCGAGGTGATAATGACTTCAAACAGGCCCTGGCAGACGAAGGTCCAGATGCTTGCCGTCGTACTTGAGAAGATAAGGATAAGGGATCCGAGCTTCTTCTCCAAGAAAGCTGTTGCAAAACATATCGCGGAGCATCCGATACCTGTGCGTGAAGATTTCCACCCTGCCACGCTTAAGTTGTTCGACGACGTTTTTGGAAGCATCTCAGATGCAAAGGCAGCAGAGGCTTTCTTCCAGCAGTGGATCCTTCCAAGGATTTCAGAGGGCGATGGGAAAAGGTTCGAAGATACTTTAAAATCTGCATCGAAGGCGGAAAAGAAAAAGAGGGAGAAAGGTAGGTCCGAAAAGAGGGGGGAAGAGAAATCTCAAGGTCTATCGAATGAGCCAAGTAAAAGCGAACATCTCGATGGCATGCTTGGAAAACCGGGCCAAGAGCCGGTGCTTCCAACTTCTGTCTCAAGGCACTATGGGAAACTAGACTCGAAGATCATCAACGAGGCGCTCTGGAAAAGGTACTGGTACAGGGCTAGGGCTGAGAGAACCATAATGCAGTTCTTGTCTGAAAGCCCGAGCAGGCGACCGAGCTGGGCAGTTGCGACATATCCTGACGACTGGTTGATCGAGGAAGAAATAGAGAAGCTCGATGTTGAGATGAGTTTAGAGGAAGGCCCTCTGATCCCGGAGGTTACGACGATGAAGTGGTTCGAGGAACCTTCTTCGAAGGGTCAGTCGGCCATAAGTGGCTTTGTGCCATCTGTAATAGTTGCGCTCGATGCTAGCATGAGCATGTCGAACATACACGACGAGGCTGCAACTTCCGCCTTCATAGCCTACCTCTGCGCTAAGAAGGCAGGTGGAGAAACATCAACGGTCTCATTCTCGACCAACCATATTTCCTGTGGCTGGGACAGCACTGACGAATCGAAGGAGATGGCACTTTCTCTGAGCCTGAAGGAGTACACGGTCTTCCCTGTCTTCACGATAAGTGACCTTGCCTCGAGCGCAGCTGGCAACTGCTTTATTATAGTAATCACAGATGGTGGGTGGCAGAACATCAGCGAAGCTATACCAATCCTCGAGAGGATCGTAGACAGGGGGCACAGGGTCATCATCTTCCAGCTTCCAGGCGGTTCGTATCCAGAGAGGATCGCTGCCCTTAAGAAAAGTCAAAAGATAATGATCCACAGGGTCGATTCCCCAGAAAGAGACCTGCAGGGCCTAGTCCTTTCGGAAGCGATGAGGACCTACCAGACGTACCTCTGACCTCTAGCTACAGAATTGTCTAATTTGCTGATTTTAAGCATCAAATCGATTCGAGTCCAAATACATTCGCTTACCCGCCCCTCCTAATGCTTTTTAACGACCCAAAGGGCTTCGATGATGCAATGAGCGAAGAAGACATCGAGCTGAACCTTCTCAGGATGAAAAGGCTGAGGCAGCTGCAGGAGAAGGCTAGGAGCAGGGAAAAGGAGCCTTCCACGGAGGGCAAAGTTGAGGAGGATCCAAGGCGTATTCTCTTAAAGTTACTGGACAGAAAGGCCGCCGAGATACTTGATATTGCCAGCTACCAGTTTCCTTCCGAGACCGAAGCTATTGTCAAGATGCTCGCAAATCTTGCGAAGAGGGGCGCCCTAAAGGAGACGATAGATGGTCCCACGCTCTACCACCTTTTTCTGAGAGTTGGAGTACCTGTGAAGTTGAAGACCAGGATAGTTTACTACGAGGACGGAAAGGTCAAGAGCTTGGAGGAGAAGTTAAAGGAGAGGTAGCAGCGAAGCGCAGGGCTTCACTTCCAAAGTGCTAGATCTATTAAAGATAGGCGGAGCGAAAACAGGTCGAAATGGTTTCCCTCAAAGTGGGTTGAATAGCCTTGGCCACTAACTTCGTCGATCTTGTTGCAGCAATTTTTTCAAAGAGGATCTGCTGGCGATGAAGGTAGGCCTCCACGTATCCATATCTGGCGCTCTAGATCTGGCAGTGGACAGGGCTGTTTCAAGTATGTGTGACACTTTCCAGATTTTCACCCGCAGCCCAAGGCAATGGGACTTCGTTGAATTGAATAGTGGCGCAGAAGTTTTCAGGAAAAAGGTCGCCAGTTCCGGGTTGTGGCCGGTCGTTGTTCACATGCCGTACCTCCCAAACCTGGCCTCGCCAAGAAGGGAGGTGTTCAGAGCATCTGTAAAGTCTCTTGTTGCCGAGGTCAAAAGGTGCGAACTCCTTGGTGTCCCTTATCTAGTCACCCATCTTGGCAGCCACCTAGGTTCGGGTGTTGAAGCTGGGTGTGATAGGATCACCCAGGCCATATCTGAAGCCTTTGACAGATCGACGCGCTCGGTTTCGATACTGCTTGAAAACACAGCAGGAAGCAAGAATAGTATTGGCTCAACTTTCGAGGAAATTTCAATGATCTTGGAGAGATTGGACAAAACCGTAAATGTCTGCTTCGACACGTGCCATGCTTTCGCCTCTGGATACGACCTGAGGGACGAGATCGCCATCGGAGAGACCCTTGAAAAGTTCGAAAACCTTATTGGCCTATCAAGGTTAAAATTGCTCCACATCAATGATTCAAAAGGCAGCCTTGGTTCCAGGCTGGATAGGCACGAACATATAGGTTTAGGAAAGATCGGAAGGAGGGGGTTCAGAAGCTTTCTGACAAACCCGAAGTTGAGGCATATTCCAATGATTCTCGAGACTCCAATCGACGAAAGGCGCAGCGACTCCAGTAATATTGCAGTTGTTAGGAAGGTGGCATGCCCCTCCTAAGTTCATTTATGTTCTAGCTGCTCCTTCTTGTTTATACAAATTTCTTTTCACATTTGGCCTCATAAAGTTAAGGAGCAATGTATAAAAAGACACTGGGCAAAATTTATTGCCGAGATGGCAAAGGTAGATTATACGAAGAAAGAGCTTCTGATCCTGGCATTCGATCACCGTTCTTCGTTCGTAGAGAAGCTTTTCGGAATTAAGGACCGGGCTCCAACTGCAGAAGAGAAAGAGCAGGTCTCAAGCTACAAGAGGGTAATCTTCGAGGGCTTCATGCGGGCTGTTGCCAAGGGTGTACCCAAAAGCATAGCTGGCTTGCTGGTCGACGAGGAGTTCGGAGCTGACATAGCGCGCGAAGCCAGAACCAAGGGCTTCATCTTCGCAATGCCGGTTGAGAAATCTGGTCAGGACGAGTTCGATTTCGAATATGGAAGCGACTTCAAGAAGCACATAGAGGCCTTCGACCCTTCCTATACAAAGGTGCTTGTGAGGTACAATCCGGAGGGCGACAAGGAAGTTAATGAGAGGCAGCTCTCGAGGCTGAAGATTCTGAGTGACTACCTGCATGCAAAAAATCGCCCATTCCTGTTTGAACTGCTTGTCCCTGCTACAAAGGAGCAGCTTGCGAAGGTAGGCGGATCGAAGGAGGAGTACGATGCTGAGGTCCGTCCAATGCTGATGGTGACCGCCATGAGCGAGATCCAGAAGGCCGGTGTTGAGCCGGATATCTGGAAGTTGGAGGGGACTGAGAAGGAGAGCGATGCAAGGGCTGTTGTGAAACAGGCTCAGGCTGGAGGCAGAAAGGCTGGAGTCATCACATTGGGAAGGGGCGAGAGCAAAGAAATGGTCCAGAAGTGGTTAAAGACGGGCGCAAAGATAGAAGGCATAATAGGTTTCGCAGTTGGCAGGACGATATTTTGGGGTCCTCTCGTAGAGCTCAAGTCAGGAAAGTCAAGCAGTGATGTGGCTGTCGAGAAGATCGCGCAGAACTACTTGGACTTCGCTAACCTGTGGCTAAATGAAAGGAAAGCCTGATCCGTTTTTACCACAAATTTAGCTTCCTGAGGAAGGTCGAGCCTGGAAGCGGTCTAGAAACCTTAGGACTCTACAGGCCCTGTTGATAAATGGCCAAAAAGGCAAGTCCTTATTAGGTAGTGCATATCCATCCCAGATGAAGAAGATTGCCGTGCCCGAAGCTCCCCAATGAGACCTGGGAGGAATATGTGAAGAGGCATCAGAAGTTAAGGAACCCAAAGCCTCAGGAAAAGAAGCGTAAGCCAGTCTACGTCGACCTACCAACCAGGTATGAATCCTGAAACCGAGCTTAAAGAGAAAAACTGGAAACAAGCCCTTAATTATTTACAACAAATCTGAGCAAGTGTCGTTAAGATTCAATAAAGAAATCTTGTCCCCTTATTTCTTTCAAGAAACCTTCTTAAGAACATTGTCTTCAGAAAGAAAGTACAGAAATTGGAGATGGCCTTGATGGCAAGAAGGCACTTAAGAGACGACAGGAAAGGGTTCATCGGCACCCTTAACCTCGCCGTCATAAGCCTAACGATAGCAGCAGCGATGGCAGGTTGGATTTTTGGCGTGTCGGCCATTTTCGTGAGGATGGGTAGGATTGAGATAGAGTCTACTTATGTTACCAGGATAAATGGTGCATTCATCATCTCGATGAAGGTGAGGAACGTGGGTGGCGCGGAAGCGACGATAGATAAGGCGTACCTAAACGAGGGACTTTTTAACTCCGAGCAGCTTCCTCTTATGTTGAAAACGGGTCAGCATGAAGTGCTAAAGCTGAAAGTCCCGATTGGAGAAGGCATAGAAAGCGGCTTAATGGTGCAGGTAACCCTTCGCACACAGGACGGTTTCGCATGCAGTACATTCGCCATCCTGCCTTAGTGGCTGTTCCATCATATCATCCATAGATGAGATTACCATAAGCAGCTTTTCAATGTTTTACGGGTAAACTTCTAGGAACAAATCGCCATTGATTTTGGCCTCTCTATGAGAATCGTTTCACAACTTCATCCGCTTTGCGAAAGCGTTAACACTCTGCCCTTTTATGGCATGGTGCACAAGACTTGGCCTCATCTCCTAGGGAAAGGGCCCTGAAAGCGCTTCTGTTGGAAGAGCCGGATAGGGTTCCGATGTTCGAGCTCGAGTTCCAGTATCCTGAGGAAGTTACTGGTAAGAGCTACATTATGGCGGGAGTCAATGAAGATTGGGAGCGTGTCGTATTCCGAGGAATTTACGAAAGGATGGTCTCTTCTGGAAAGGGTCGAAACGTTACCGAGCACAACATCGGAGTCCTAGTCGAGACATGCAAAAAACTAGGTTACGACATAATCAGGCCTACTTTCGTGCCCGACCCGCTGATGGCCATTAGGATCGCCAAGAAGATCGCTCCAGACCACCTAGTAATGGGTTCGACAGGAGGAACTTTGGGCATCCCAAATGGAAGCTCTGCAGCAGAGGTCGTAAGAAAGGTGTATGTCGAAAGGAAATCTCTTGAAAAAGAAATCGCGCGCAGGACCAGTGCAAGTATCGAATGGATCGGGATGCAGCTAGATGCCGGAGCCGACCTTGTGGTGGACTGCACCGACCTCTGCCTAAAGGGAGGTCCTTTCTTCCGCCCCTCGGTCTACGAGGAGCTTGTATTCCCATATCTCAAGATGGTGGTAGATGCAACCCACAGGAAGGGGGCCTTTTTCATAATGCACACAGATGGCTATCTTTGGCCCATCCTTGATGGCCTCATTCGAACAGGAATAGATGCCCTTCACTCGATCGACCCTTCAGCTGGCATGAAGCTACTAGATGTCAAGGAGAGATATGGTGAAAGAATTGCCCTTTGCGGCAACGTTGATGCTGCAACGGTCCTTGCGTACGGCTCTCCCCAGGACGTAATCAGGGAGGCTCGCTGCTGCATTGAAGAAGGTGCACGCGGAGGAGGATACTTTCTGACAAGTAGTAACTGCATCTACAGGGGGGTGCCGCCAGCAAATGCCCTGGCGCTTAGCAACACTGGAATAAGGTATGGAAAATATGCCCGAAAAATGCCTTGAGTTGAATTACCACTTACTAACTGAACTTCCAATTTTCCTAAAGGTCCAGATTTAGCGCTCACGTACCAAACGACAAGCAGTATGAACATGGGGTAATGTAGAACTGTGCCAAGACCGGAACTGTAATGGAACGCCTTGCTAAGGATCTCAAAAACCTTGCAGTCTCATGCAGGGTTGGCTGATCCGGATCAAGTCTAACCCACTCGTCGCGCAGATCGGCAAATCCATACTTTTGCAGGAAAAGGCAAATCTCTTCGACGAATCCCAGTGGTAGGGAAAAGGAACTCGCCAGCTCTTTGTAAGAGTGCCATCTTCCATCTCGGATACTTGAGCAGACCATATCAACAATGGAAGGTGCGTCGCCTCCATCTTTGCAGCTCCTCTTTGCAATCCTGAAGATTTTACCAGACATTTTGAGGTTCTTGGCTTAATTATGCCAGCATTACTAAATATAAAAGTGACCAGTCCTTTAATTTTACAAAGTTTTTTAATTACGGTACAACTTTTTTTGAATAACACAATTGATAGGCTCTATAAGGCTACAGTCTATCGAGTAATAGACTATAATATTTTTAATAAATCCTGATAGGTCTTGCCCATAAATTCAACCATAGATCTAGATGATGGGAGAGCATGAACTCGGCTTATGAGCGACCTAGAAAAGGATGCAGCATGAAACTTTCAAGCGTAAAAAATCGGGCAAATTGCGGCTACAGACACAAGTTTCACCAAAATCTAAGGAGCAGCAGGGCAGTTGCGCTCAAAGGACAGGCTTGTACTATTCTATGGACATAAATCATGCTATCGGAAACTTCCAATGAGGTGTCGTTGGTGCGGTCATCCTTCGGCGTAGTTCTTGGGGTCGCATTTGGGATATTCATGATTCTACTTCCTCGCATGATCTATTTCCAAGACTACGCAGTAACAATGGCTGGAGGTTCGGAGGAAATAAAGACCGCCAGCACCGACAGATCCTCCCCCCCTGTTGGAGCATCACCCTTGGCACTGATTATCGCAACAGGTTCGGCAGCAGCATTGATCGCGTACCTTTCGGCAAAAAGGCGGGAGCAGGGCATACAATAAGTAAAGCGCCCTCCAAACAGTGATATACCTCCAGCATATTTCTTGGAAGAGCATGAGCGATCGGAGCAGAGCCAAAGAGATCGTAAGGTTGTTGAGCAAGGAATACCCAAACTCGAAGGTCGCACTGAATTTTACAAACCCCCTAGAGCTCCTCATAGCCACGATCCTTTCAGCCAAATGCACCGATGCAAAGGTTAACCAAGTAACGGTTGAGCTCTTCAAGAGGTACAGAACACCGGAGCAGTACGCAAACGCAAATTTGGCAGAACTAAGGAGGCTGATAAGACCGCTTGGCACATACAGGAGGAAAGCCAAATTCATAAAGGAGTGCTGCAAGGCGATTGTGAAAAAGTTCAACTCAAAAGTTCCGAAAACGATGGAAGAGCTCCTTTCCCTTCCAGGGGTTGCAAGAAAGACCGCGAACATTGTCCTCTCGAATGCTTACGGGATAGTTGAGGGAATAGCTGTAGATACACATGTAGCTCGACTTTCAAGGAGGTTGGGCTTGACTGAAAACAAGGTTCCAGAGAAGATCGAGCAGGACCTGATGAAGGTTGTGCCAAAAGAGGATTGGTTTAAAATCAACTACCTTCTGATAGATCATGGAAGGATGGTTTGCAAGTCCATTAAGCCAATGTGCTCCAGATGTGTCTTGAAGGAGATCTGCCCTTCCGCCTTTAAGGTTTGAGACCAATCATTGAAAGGCGTTCCTTTATCGTTTCCTCTTCGAATGTCTTGAAGTCGACCATCTTCTCATAGACCCTCTTGTGTTTGAGAGGGATGTAGTGATCGCAGTATATAGATATCAAGGCATCAATAATTCGACCAAGTCTTGAAAGAAGCAAGGAAGAGATCTTCCCCTTCCAGTCTGGATTGCTTACTAATATCTCAACCACATTTGGGCAGGAAAGAACCTGTCCCGCGAAGGCGACCGGGTCCTTGGATTTTGCACCCTCTTCATAGCAGCGGGGAATGTGGGTGCAGACATGCTTGAGAACGCTGTCTATCAACCTCAAGTCGACCGGCTCCAGCCTCTCCTGCTGGTCTGTAATCTTGATCGTTGCAAACAAGTCCTGCTCGGTGCTCTCTATCCTCTCGCAAAGTTCTGGAGATGTCTGTCTGAAAATATCCAAAGTCTTCTCCCTTATATTCCTAAGGTCGCGTATCCTCTTGGCTACATCTTCGGTCAAACCATCGTAACCCTCGTGAAATGACCTGTACTCCTCGCTCGGATGCGAAAGTATCTGCGTGATATACGCCTCTGCTTCTGGACGGACTGGAGAGCCATCGGACTGCAATCCGAAAAGGTCCTTGTACTCAAGAAGTACTTCTCCTATCTTCTTCATGAAGATCCTGACATTTTGCGTCAGAATCGTCATCTCCCTCTCTTTCTGCTCCTGGAGTTTGTCGAAAAAGTCCCTGCCGTAGGCTATCTTCACAGCCTCCCAAAGGGCTATGCTCCTTTGCAACCTGTTCCACCTCTCCAGCTGGAGCAGAGCGTAAAGGCGGCTCCTGCTTTTCTCATAAGTCCTGTATCTGTCGTTAAGGAACTTCTGGTACACTATGTACCACGGTCGAGGAGGATATGCGCTTCCGCCGATAATTGAGATCATATGGAGGCCTGAGGCACCCTTTTCAAGGTCGTCCAGATCCTTGATCACAACTTCGGCCAGAGGCGATATCCTCAATGTTGCGTATCTTCCTACCATGGTACCGATTATTTCAATCTGCCTCTTCGATGCCTGCCAAAGGTTCAGCCTACTCTGGAGCAACCGGGCAAGCCTGGAATGGTGAGGGGGTTAGTGTGAGCTTAGGCAAGAGCTTCCTTTCCCAAGATCTGGCTTTCAGCCACCTAGTTTGCATTTGAAGGCATCACCACCCTCAACTTGCTGCTTCCCAACTATCGTGCCTCCTTTTTAGCGTGCAAAGTCTGGAAGCCACACCCTTTCAAAGGTAGGATAAAAAGGAATAAAGGAAAAATTATGTGCACCTATGAGTGGGCAGTTCATGTTGGCTAACCCTGCTCTGGGACGAAGTGCTTCGGTTTTGGTAAAGGGGTATGTAGGCTCTATGTTGTATGTCGATCTTTCATCAGGAGCTATCAAGAGGGTGCCCCTCAACAAGGATTACGTTAGGCTCTATATAGGAGGTAGGGGGCTTGGAGCTAGGTACCTCCTAGACAATATTGTTCTAGGAACCGATCCGCTAAGTCCACAGAACCCCTGCATTGTGATGACCGGACCTTTCACAGGTGCTCCAATTTCTTCTGTCCACAAGTTCGAGTTGCTCACAAGGTCACCACTTACCAACATGTACCTATGTAGCAATGTAGGGGGAACATTTGGTGTCTGGCTGAAGAGAGCTGGCTTCGATGGCATCGTACTGCTCGGGAAACTTTCCAAGCCAGGGTATCTAGCAATTCTGGATGGTGAAGCAGAGATCCAGGACGCCTCGCATATCTGGGGCAAGGATTGCCATGAAACGGCGCTTCTAATTAAGAAGGATCTTGGGGAGGATGCATGCGTCATGCGCATAGGTCCGGCTGGTGAGAACCTCGTCAGATTCGCTAATGTAATGAGCGAGCCTGAGAGGAGTGCTGGCAAGGGGGGAGCTGGCGCAGTCCTTGGTTCAAAAAAACTGAAGGCAATTGCCGTTAAGGGCTCTGGAAAAGTGGCTGTAGCTGATGAAGTGAAGTTAAGAGAGTTGGGCAGGAAGGTTTTGAAGCTCATCAGGGAAAACCCTGCTACGAGCCTCAATTTTCCGCGTTGGGGAACATGCCAGTCAACGAGTCTGATTTGTGAGATGGGGATCTATCCGTTCAAAAACTTTCAGTCGGTCCTGATCGAAGCGCAGGGCAGGATAGATGCCGAGACTTGGCGCGAAAATTATGTTGTGAAAGATTCATCGCCTTGCTATATCTGCTCAATTGGATGCGCAAAAACCAGCGAGATAAGGAATGGAAGATACAAGGGGTGCACAGTTGAGGGACCGGAGTACGAGAGCCTATGGGCTCTCGGTCCAAATTGCGGAATTGTTGGGTGCGAGGTGCCAATAGTAGCGAACATGATGTGCGACAGGCTTGGACTAGATACAATATCGACTGGCGTAACGGTAGCTTTCGCCATGGAATGCTACGAGAAAGGATTGTTGACTGAAGCTGAAACAGGAATGCCTATCAGGTTCGGCGATGAGCAAGCTCTGCTGTCTTTGATAGAAAAGATAGCATACCGGGAAGGCTTTGGGGACCAACTCGCGGAGGGGGTGCGAAGGCTTGCGAGCAGGATCGGTATCGCATCTGAAAGGTTTGCGATGCACTGCAAGGGGATGGAGTTGCCCGCCTACGATCCCAGGGGGGTTTGGGGTATGGCCTTGGCTTATGCGACATCTTGCAGAGGTGGGGATCACCTGAAAGCTTGGACCATCTCCGAGGAGGTAATGAGCGGGAAGTACGACCGCTTCTCAACAGAGGGAAAAGCTGAATTGGTGAAAAGTATCCAAGACCTTAGGGCAACTTATGATTCCCTTGTTAACTGCATCCTAGCTGCAAGGGCGATAACGATCGAAGTTTGCGCTGAACTGATGGAAGCTGTCACAGGCACTTACTACGATGTCGAAAATCTTTTGAGGTGCGGAGAAAGAATATACAACCTTGAGAGAGCTATAGCGGCAATCGATGGAATATCATCCAAAGACGACCGTCTTCCAGCAAGGTTGATCGAGGATTTCGTCGATGTTGGTATTGCAGCTGGGAAAAGGATAGGGAAAGAAAATTTCGAGAAGATGCTGAAAGAGTACTATAGCTTGAGAGGATGGGACGAAAACGGCCTTCCAACTGAAAGCAAGCTTATTGAGCTTGGGATGCAGGATGTCGTTGAGTTGGTCCGTAAAAAGGGAGTGGAACTCCCAGCAGGAACTCGGCTTTAAATCAAAGCCTCCCGGGGCTCAAGAGCCAAATGCCGACAAAAAACTTTTGAAAGTAAAGATTCGACCAACGCTTATTAGGAAAAAGCCAAACCTTCTGCTGTGCGCCCTGTCATATTCGTCGCGTCCAAAATCGATGTCGCAGGCCAAAACGCACTTTCCGCCCTGATGGATATTATAGGTATAGGAAGAAGCTCTATGGGTGAACAGGTTTTTGAGATCTCAGGCAGGGAGTGCATCTCGATCGAGGTTGATGTTGACATCGTGCACACCGGCAGGATGGTTGAAAAATACAACCCATCCCTCGTCATACATCTTTCGAGGCACAGCAGCGCATCCAAAATTCCAACGCTCTCTGTACATGTGCCTGGCAATGTGTCTGGCGCCGATTTTGGCGGCGAGCCAAGAAAGATCTCAATAGCACCAGCCAGCGCGATGTTCGCAGCTCTCAAGGAACTTGAACGACAAAGAGCATCTCTTTGCCCCGATTTCAATGTCTGCTTCGAGGCAACCCATCATGGTCCCAGCCTCGATGTACCCTCTATGTTTATAGAGATAGGGAGCGACTTGGAACGATGGAGGCAGGAGAGAGCAGGTTACGCCCTTGCTCACGCCGCCTTGGCAGCAGCAAAGGCGGAGCCGATCGGCACAGCGGCCATAGGCCTTGGTGGAACACATTACTGCCCGAAGTTCACCCAACTTGCCCTTGAAAAATCCCAGCTGTTTGGGCACATGTTTCCTAAACATTCTTTGGGGAGCTTGGACGCACCCTTTCTAAGTTACATCCTAGGAAGGAACCTTGAACCCATCGAAAAGGTGGTACTCGATTGGAAGGGGATCAGCGGAAGTGATAAAGCCAGGCTTGTTCCAGAGCTCGAAAAGCTCGGTCTTCGCATTGAGCGCATCTAGGGTGAGCAAGATCTATGAAGGAGGGCATAGCAAGACTCCTTAAAACAGCATCTGAGAGTCCTGCGGAATGCAAAACGCACCTCAAGGGAATTGGATGCTCAGATTCTTGAAGCAGATTTTCGAAAGGTATTTATGGCCTCTATGTCTGATCGATTGCATGAACCGTCCAACAGGAGTTACAATCCTAGCGGTGCTCGATATCATATTTGGGGCGATCATGATCCTAGGAGCGATCGCCCTTATAGCACTTGCTGGAATTATAGGTGTTTATCTGGAAGAGCTTACTGAGTTCCAAAATTTCGGTCCGCTATTTGGTGCAATCGGAGGCATTCTTTCAATAGTCCTCTTGTTCATAGCGATGATTGAGTTCTTGATGGCCTGGGGGTTGCTTGGAGGAAAAGGTTGGGCATGGACAGTTACGATCATCTTCTCTGTCATCGCAATCATCATGGGCCTACTTTCATTGCCTCTAAGTTTAGTAGGTATCGCCATAAACGCGCTCATCATCTATTACCTCTTCAGGCCAAATGTCAGGGCATTCTTCGGGAAAGTACCTGCAGGGGCTTACGAGGCTTCGGTCCAACCTCCCCCACCGCCTGAAACATTCCAGCAAACCCCAGCATGCCCAAGGTGCGGGAAGCCTCTTACTTACATTCCCCAATACCAACGCTGGTACTGTTACGACTGCCAACAATACGCTTGATATCGAGCCAAAAAGTATGAAAAAGGACGCATAACGACAATAGCCATTTGGAAGTTTATGTACAATTGTACGATTGAAGATTGACGCAAGACGAATCGATTATGGTGAATGAAAGATGATATCTTAGCATTAAAAAACGAATTTTTCGTCGAATAGAATTTCAAAAATATCGACATTAGTAAAATAATTTTCCCAATTTTTCAATAGGCTCGAGCATAAATCCTTACAATTGCTATGCGATCTTCCATTGTAAAATGTAATGATGGTGAATTTCGATTTTTTTTGATATCTGGAATTCCAGATATCAATAATTCAGTAACTTCCTTCGCGCCATGTCAAAACGCGCAGAAGCCAATGTTTTTGAATTTTGAGACCTTTGTCAAGACAAGTAGCTATTCGGTGAAGATTTACAGATGATGGCTGTTGGCGCGCGATCGGGCAGGCGTTCTCCTAAAAAGCGCCTCGGCCAGCTCCTCGTTTCAACAGCAGTCCTTTCTGCGATTTTGATATTGGCGATTTCTGGGTTTGCATATCAGGTTATGATAAATCGCCAGGATGTCCAGGCTCAACCTGTTAAGGAGCTCGTCGAGGCGATCACAGCATCATTTCGAGAAGCAATGGCTGCCGCACTGGCAAATTTGACCCACGAGTACAACCGAACTGGAAATATCGGAATGGCGAGGCAGAACGCCCTGGCATACCTTTCTCGTTGGAAGCTGGTTGCCATGTCTGCTTATGCCGAATCAGGCCTCCAGATCGACTTTTGTTTTCCTTCCGAGCAGCAAGCACTCAAAATCCAACCGGCGAAGATGCTTTACAATTCGCCCATACCGGACCGATATGTTTACAACCTATCAAAGCTCTACTGGTACTACCCGCAATCGATTTCAGCAATCTATGCAACCCTGAAGCTCAACCTCTCGGCGCTTGGCTTTAACGGTTGGCAGCAGGACATCTTGGTTCTCCTAAACGCAACCCTTGATCCTTCTTCAATAACGGTCGATACCAAAGAAAATATGACGAGCTTCAGCTTCAGCATCACTCAAGAGTATGGGCGAGCCGTCCCAACCCTTGACGAAAGTTCGCTGAGCGTTCTTTACCTCGATCCTGAAAAAAACTCGTGGGTGAGGGCAACGCTGAAAGAGGTCACATACAGAGGCGGAGGGAACTATTACATACGCGTCTCTCCTGCAGCCAAAAGTCCGTACGAGCACTACCTTCACTTCTGGGTCATGGATCCAAGGGGGATTTTGGTCGAGATGTATGGAATGGCCTTCTTCGACATGGTGATTAGGGACAATGCGGTAACAGCACAAAGGCCTGGAAGTGATGAAGAAACCTTCGTGTTCGAACTTTCCCAGAACGGGCAGATTTCTTGGTTCGGGAAGAACCTTGAAAGATCGGGAGGAAGCAATCCATTCCCGATCCCCCCAATCCCGGCGAAGCAGTTCAGCCTAAATGTCACAACGAGGGGCCCTTCATCTGAGTTTGTCGAAAAACCCATCCAGATAGAGGTTTGGGACAGGTCTTTCAGCAAACCCCTTTCAGTCTTCAATGCAAGCAAACCTGGAACCTGGTACGCAAGATTCAACCAGAGCAACAAGCTCGTCTTCCAAGTGAACTACCCGAGCGGCCTCCTTCCTGCAGATCAGAAGGTAAGGGTCTGGTGGTACGACGACGTTGACAAGCACTCTCCTCCAAGAGCTGTTTACTTCAGCATCTCCGAGGGAGACATAGTGCTGAGCAACGGCATAGTTAACATCACAACTTATTTCGCCTCTACCGTCGGGCAGTACCTGGATTACAACCTTCGAATCGATTACAAGGGTGCCAAAGACACGAAGGTACGTCACTCCTACATAGGCATCCAAGGATGGGAGTACGATTCTGCTCGTAGATGGTGGCCCCGGTACATCCCAGCTATCAACGGGAGGTGGACTTTCAGGGACATAAATGGCGACCTCCTGACCGGTCCGGTTCGTGCATTGATTTACGCGAATACATCAGACTGCCTCGATGGTCCTGAAAAGCGGATATTCAGCGGCCCCCTTCGGATCTTCGCCCTCGTCTACCTTGCAGATGGAGTAAGGTATGCCGTGATCCTCGTCAATGGCACCTGGCTCAGCCAAACTACTACGAACCTCTACGATGCCCAGTACATGTACTCGCAATCGACCGTTGACTATGTCTACAGGTACTGCTTCCTCAGCCAGAACAAGAGGGTCAGTGGAGTCTTCGGCAGTCCCGACCTGCCTAAAGAAGGCAGTTGGAAACGCTACGAGAGGACTGGAAGCGAAGGAACTGGCAATGTTTGGTGGTGGACCGAATGGAACCAGACATTCGGTTTTGCTGTTTTCGGCGGAAGGAGGTTCTCCAACTTCTTCTACACAGGCGCAATCCAGAATTTGGATGGCGACTTCGCGGTTGGAAGAGACGCGGTCGACATGAGGGTCTTAGAACCAAGGCTCATCAACAGGGTTCCAGCAAGCATTGGTGGCAGAGGAAGCGGGACACGCGTCATTCCAGCAGGTTTCAAGTTCTCTTACGGGTCGGCGATATGGGTGTACGACGGAGGAGGCGTCGATGGCTGGACCACGCCTGACCGATACTTCCCAATGTTCCTCGAGGACAACTGGCCAACGGTCATATCGGAGGGATGATGATGAAGAGCCGCTTTAGGAACGGGTTCGCGAGAAAGGGAGCTTCGGTCTTGATCTCAGCCCTTGTGGTATCCTCAACCACGCTTACGATAACGGTTGCAGCACTAATGTTCTCCGATAACATCCTAAAGATCCAGCTTGATGTCAGCGAATTTGAGCAGGCAAGGAACGTCCTCCTAACTTTGGCCGACATGGTAGAGGATGTTTCAGCAAACCCGATGTCGGCTCATTACGTGCGCTTTAACATCAGGACTAGTAGGCCTTGCTTTGAGAACGATTACTCGACGATCTCCGTTACAGTTGATGGGCTTCCCGGGCCTGTGGTGGAAGGAAAGTCGGGAGTCGTCAAGGTCGAGGGCGGGCCTTTCGTCGGAACAGTTGAGAAGAAAATGCTTCTTGGAAAAGATTGCCTCATAGTGGATGACATCTCTGAGCCCCTCGCTGCACTTTTCGAGGAGCAGGACAATGGAGCGCAGCTCAGGCTCGATTACATGAGGGTGAGGGTTACGAGCCTCGGTTGCTTCTACTACTACGACGCTGGCAATGGGGTGAGGGGTTACCTAAACGCCATTCGGATCGCCTTCATCAACATGACGGTGGGCAAGACGATCGGTTCAGGGCCAATAGACATAGTCGCCAGAAGCGTAGGCACGAAGCTAAGGACCGTGATACTTCCTTACAATGAGGTGAAGGTACGCGTGACAGTCGATGGCCTGAGAATAGAAGAGATAACGCTTGAAGGACTAGAAACTATAGAATCGGATGGGATCCAGTACCCTGTCATCGGTACGATAGTCCAGGTGCTTACGTCAGAGGTAGAGGTGATTTCCGAGTAGGGCGAGGAGGTAGCGGCTGATGCCCGTTATAATGAGCCACATCATCGGAACGATGGCGATCTTTGCCTTTGCTGCAACGCTGACCTTGTACCTATACTCAGTTGGAAATGCAGAGAGCTTAGCTGTAACGAGGAGCAGGCTCAAAACCGTTTGTGACTATGTTGCTGTCCGTGTCGTCCAAGTGATCTCGATGGCCAACATGTCGAACACCCAGAGCTGCATCCAGCTGCTCCTCGAGCTTCCCGAAACCGTTTCGGGCGGATCTTACTGGATCACTCTCTCAGACCAAGATGGATATGAGGTAGTAGGAACTTTTGTTCTTTCTCCTAGCGTAACGGCGGAATCGCTAATCCCCCTAAACTCGACCTCGGTTAATGTGAGGATCGTGGCGCAGGAAGGCCTTTCCATAGATAGCTTAACCGTTCAAAAAAGGGTCTACGGAGGAGCTTCGCGT
>CAZWAU010000229.1:0-2951 GCA_964631995.1 uncultured Nitrososphaerota archaeon | reverse complement strand
CTGGTCCACATTGGATATTATGTTGGATGTGTAACGGTATTCCCAATGGTCGTTGACCCATACCTTTGAGCCAGGGCCATACTGAACTATCGCCACCCTGTCCAGGTCGCGGTTCAGGAGCCTCAAGAAGGTGGTGGCAGCATTGCGCACCATGTCGAGCTTGCGTGCATATATTTTGATGTTGTAAGGGATTGGACCGGATTGACCAGACGCGCTCTTGAGCTGCAACAACCACTTGCCACTTTTGCCGTGCGTGTTCATGTTTTCACGGCCCCAATCCCATATTCCCTGGTCTATGCGTAAGGAATATCCCGGTACCCCTCTTCCCCATTCGGAGGTTTCGTTATTGCTCATGATGACTTTTTTGTAAACTCCGGGGCTGGGGTTGTTTTCGGATCTGAGGTAATTGACGCCAAGCATTTCACTAATTGCAGTTTGCCTGTCGTACATTCTGATGTAAGTGCTTGGCCAAGTGCTGCTCTCCATGGCATCCCTTATCACCCAGGAGCTCTTCTTGTCCCCTGGAGCAATGTCGCTAGTCACATCCGATGTCACATCCCAGCAAAGCCACCCGGCCCCTTTCAGGTTTGGAACGAAAGTCGAGTTCATCCAATGCAGGGAATCAAAGCTAGGTTGGTTGTTCCAAGTTATGCCCGTTTCGCTCCAAGCGTCGTTGGTACTGTGGAACGCGCCATAACCCCTGTTGGCCGCCTGGTAGTGGTTGTAAACATAGGCTGTGAGGAAAGCGCTCTCGATCGTGCTTCCTGTAGGGATCGAGGAGAGGTCGAACTTTAGCCAAGTCCTGTAGATATCGCCATTGTAGTTGTTCCGGACCTGGAGGTAGTCGGTCCATGTTCCGAAATTCTTGTTAGGTTCACTCTTCTTCACATAGGCATCTGCAAGGACTGAGAGGCAGGCTATGTAGCTGCCCGAAGCATTTGAATAATAGACCTGGAGCTGGGGCTTGACTGAACCGTTCACCATCTGGAAGTAAAGGTTCCAATTGTTCGACCAAGTCATGACAGCCTTGAACTGCACCGGAATCTCGCCGAAATCGATGCTGCCAACCGTCAGCCAGTTGTTGCTTACCGGAAACATCCCGCTAAGGTCAAGCAGGAGGTCGTTCTTGTCATTGGGGTTGTCCTCGAAGTTGAAGAACATACTTCCACTCGCGTCGAGTACCAAAACGATGTCGGCCGGCACCCTGCCAGTACTATTCTGAATCTCGCCTGGGTGCAGTGTCGCATTAACGGCAACGAGTATGTCCTTCTTATAGCCATAGAAGCCATACTCTGTAAGATTAATGCTGAGTGTTGCGTAGCTAGCTGAGCAACTCATCGATTTGTCCCAATACACATTGGTCAGGTTGTAGATTTTCCAAGCAGGGATCAGGTTTCCATTGGAGTCGACCTTCTCGCCCTGGAGAACATAACCAGAATCTGGATCTAGAGGTGTTGTGAAATCAAGTTGGAGACCAAGATCAGCGTATGCCAGAAGGGCTGCCTGCTTCCACTTGGACAGGTACCTGTACACATCGGCACGCGCCTTGTTTAAGGCATCTGGGTCTGTGCTACCGTTAAGGTAAGTTGTCATATTAGCCAGGGCGAATGCCAGGGCGTTCCTGAATGAGGCAGTAATGTCCTCGGTCACCTCCTTGTAGGGCTCGTACCTGAAGCCTTGGCGCAGGTTCACAGTCTGCATGACCAAGGAGACGACGCTCAGAACTACTATCGAGATTATCAAAGCTACGAGGACGATGAACTGCCCACTCTTCCTCCTATTCACCTTCCTTGAACCTTTGTTTTTCACATCCTTTGGCCCCCTATAGGCTTCGCCCTCGAGACTTGAATGTATCTCAAATCCTTCATTATAAGCATTTGTAACGTACGGAGAATCGACCAGAGCCTCGTATATATGTAATCTATTCAATGAATTTTGAATTGGTTAAATTTTGCAGAACTACTGGCAAATCTATGGAATTGTTTATGGTTGTAAGAATCGTGGCTTGATGGATACTGGCCTAGTAAGCCAAGGCTCCACCTTATTTGCTCTAAGGCTTTAGACGTTGAGGTTTAAGTCGGACATAAATCAGGGAGGAGGGAATTTACAGGCTTTGGCGTTGGAATGGAGGAAGAAATGGTTTACAAGGCACAGGTCGTTGATGTGTTCGTGCTAAAACTCAATCTTTGCGGAATCAAAGTTTGAGGAGGTCAAGGAATAAAAGTGGAGCCAAGGTTTATTTTAGAGTTAAGCAGCTGAAAGTAATCTTTGGGCAAGAGCGAGACCGTCTTGACCAGGAAGAAAATTGTTGCATTTGCGATCCTTCTTCTAGCGCCCATTTTGAACATCCAAGAAGCGATTGGTCCAAGCACAGTTGACACAACCACCTCCGATGATGCCACTCTATGGCCCGATCAGCGCAAGAGTTTCTACGCAAACGGCAGGTTCTGGGTCTTCTATTCCGATGGTACGAACGTAGTCTATAGGACGAGCACCGACGGGACAAGTTGGAGCGGAAAAACGACCGTTAGGAGTGATTGCAATTCGGGGGAGATATTCTCGATCTGGTTCGATGGAACTTATTTCCACTATGCGTACTGCAAGGAGGAGGCAAGCGCAGCGATCTACTACAGAAGGGGAACTCCAAACTCCGATGGGACCGTAACTTGGAGCGCCGATGAGCAAACAGCTGTGACAGGATCGAGCGGAGTAACTTATTACCAACCTACAATTGCTACCGACGACAGCGGCTATCCCTGGATAGGGTACAGGTATGTATCGGGAAGTACGAAACGACCCTACGTGACCAAGTCATCAAGCAACACTGGAACCTGGTCCACCGCTTCCGGCTTTCCAGTGGACCTTACAGGGTGGAATGCAGCAGAATGGGTTGTCGTGCCAGTACCTCTGACTTCAGGGAAAATGCTCGTGCTTTACAATTCCTTCGGCCG
>CAZWAU010000228.1:0-4169 GCA_964631995.1 uncultured Nitrososphaerota archaeon | reverse complement strand
GCACAATGTCATGCTCCCTCTCCCCGAATCTCTTCGTCGTCTCTCGGATCTTGCATGCCATCAATGGAAGGTTTAGCAAGCTTGTAAAGCTGTAATCGATTTGGAACGCTTGAACCTGCACGTTTTTTAGCTTTGTTATTTCCTCTGCACCCCTAAGCTGCTGCAATTGTTCTTTCGTCCTAGCTCTAGTGAGCAGCGTCACTTCGTCGCCCAAACTTCCCAGTTCCCTTGAGAGGTAATACGAAACGCTCGCAGGCCCCCCTATCTCTACTGGATAAAGGCCAGTCATTGAGACGATGCAGATCTTCATCCTGGGGCCAAAGTTAGCGGATATCGAATACGACTCATATCGCTTGTGTTTGACCAGAACCCCAAGAAATCTTGAATCTTGGGTGCCATTGCCCTCCTTATAAGAAGCCTTGAGCAAAAAAGTCAATAAGATGGAGGGCGAGGGTTCCACATACCCCCAGGGAAGTCAGTCACCATTGGGTACGATTCGCCAGTTCATCGAGGTCGCTCTCCTTGCCTCTTTGGGCTCTTGCCTTACGGTGGCGGGAGCCCTTTGGAAGCTGTATGAGCTTTCCACCGTGGGCGTCCTACTATTGGTCGTAGGCACCATTCTATTCTTCGTCAGAGGACCTAGATACTTCGATGAAACCATCATGAAGGTGAGCACGTTACCTTTCCTAAAGAACATGAGTACAATACTTGACAGCCTGGACGCCAAGGGAAAAAGCCTGATCTTGCCTTCGAATTCCGGCTTCGAGCAGATGTTGTTAGTAGGCGCTGGGAAGGGGGGATTATTGGAGAGCGCTTTACTTGCGGATAGCACCGATGGCGGCTCAATTGCGGTCCTCAATGCCGAAGGAGGAGAGGTCCTCCGCCTCGCTCCTTTGGGCAACGACCTGGCGGTCAGGATAGCTTCGCAAATAGCGGAGGAGAAGCACCAGAATTTGCAGCAGATGTTTCAGCGCGTTGAGGATATCTTGACAGACATGGGGGCTCTATCAACGCTCGATGTTTTGCAGGACGGCGCTATGGTCAAGATCACAGTCGAAGGCTTAATCTCACACTTTTCCTGCCAGGAGCTCTGCAGCAAGTATCCTCGTGTCTGCAGCCAACTCCTTTGCCCCATATGCTCGGCCCTTGCATGCCTCGTGAGCCAATTCTTTAGGTGCCCAGTCGCCGTTGAAGGGGCAAGCACGGTCAATGGAAGGACAGAACTCTCAGTAAGGATTCTCGAGGAGGCAAGCTGATGTCTTTAGGAATGGAGGACAGAACAGCCCAGTCCTTGGCCATTGCATTCGTTGTCGCAATCATCCTGAGGTTGATGCCTACCCTCATAGTTGGTGGGATTCCATTCTGGGATTCATATCTTTACCTCAACATCGTACGCCTGAATCCAAACAGTGTTGATACGTCCGGCTACTTCCCATACTACCACCTATTCGTACTTTACTTCTACAAAGTTACACATATAGATCCTGTAGCATACATTAGGTTCCTCCCCGCCTTCCTGAACTCTCTGGCAGTATTCGCAATATACTACGCGGCCGACTTCCTGTGGGGAAGCAGGAGGGCCGGAACAAGAGCAGCGCTCCTTTTCGCCATAACAGACATAACTGTTCTGAGGCAGTCATATGCAGTATCCGAGGGCCTTTCCCTCTTATTCTATGCTGGCTTGTGGCTCGGCATGATGGGATTCGTTAGGAGGCCTGAGAGGAGATACCTCATCCTCTCTATGGTGATGTTGTACATGTTGGGCGCAACGCATGGCCTTCCTTTTGCGCTCTTCTTCCCAACGGCGATCCTTGCTTCAGTATTGAAAGGATTTAGAAATCGACAGCTCAACGTCATAGCTGCAGCAAGTGCGATCGTCTTCGCCTTCTGGCTCACTCAGAGCTACTACTCGCTTTTCGTCATGGATTATCTGAGGAGCTTCCGAGAACTCCTTGTCTCCACCACCATCGCAGCTCCCTCGCATGTGACAGGCCAGTATATCGTCGTCCCGAAGAGCAGGGCACAGTTCGTTGCTGAGCATGCAAGCACATTTATCGTTGCCAGCTTGGCTGCAATCTGTGCCATCGACCTCGCCTTCCAGGTAAGGAGCAAGCGCTCCTTTGATCCCGCAAAGGCTGTTATCTTCTCCGCTGCCCTCGTTACTTCACTTTTCCTGGCAATGAACATGCTCATGGACATGAAGTGCATCGTGGGCGGTTATGCCTCGGCATACAGGGCTTGGCTTCCTTTGGCGCAGGTTCTGATCCTCCTCGCTTCCAAGCCCCTTGCGATGGCAGAGAACATACACCCGAGGTTTGGAAAGCTGATTCTTGCATGCTTATTCGCTGCATGTGTGACGAGCACGCTTCTTTTTATCGAGAACTATGTTGGGGAGTTTCCGCACCTCAGGTAGATCCATTTGGAATCTTGTCTTCAGAGCTCTTGCCTCTTAGGCTTGAGCCGCAGTTTGTGCAGAACTCGTCCATTGGTCGCACTGGCTCCCCGCAGTTCGGGCAGAGGGGCATTGTTGCTTCCCCCAGCTCCTTTAGCGCCCCCTTCTCCCTTTTGTAGCCGATAGCGGAGAAGCACAGAACGCATGCCTGCTCTACGAGGAGCACCTGCCATACGAACATTCCTACTGCAAGGTTTAGGATAAAGAGTATCAGAAGGTTAAGTCCAAAGCTCAAAAGGATGCTCCAAACGAGTATCCTGATCCTTCTCATCTTCCAGATAGAGGCCCCCTCTATTGCCCAAACCAAAGCAAATCCAGGTAAAAGAAGCGTGCTCGCTACGGCAAAGGGCGTAAGTAGCGCGGGTGGAAGGTAGGTTACGTACTGCGCCAGCATTATGACCGCCTCCGAAAGGGCAAACAGGGATTGCAAGGCCAAAAATGCCCTCAGCGCCCGCTTGTCCCCGGAGACCATGCCCGATCTTGCTGTTCGCGGAACACTTTTAGAATTTTTAAGTTTGCGGCCTTCTGTTGTAAAAATGAAACTAAAATCCTTGCCTGAAGCCAGGTTGGGGGTGTTCAATGAAGGTTGAGTGGAAAGTTTATGAGGCCTGTAGGGCGCTTTATTAGAAAAGTGCCTTTGATTGAAGAAGCTGGTCGTAACCTACGCGGTTGCTTTACTTGTTTGCCTAGTTTTCGCAACCGTCCGTAGCAGCTCGGTGCCTGCAGGGCTTTCTATTACGATGGGCACAACGATCAGCGCCATGTACAGCACGATGCTCGGCTCCGTAACCACTACCACCTCTTCTACCACAATAATGGCTTCTGAGGAGCCCTTCAAGCATGCCCTCACCATTAACCAGATTATCCTACCTCTAGTTGCAAGCATCGTCCTATGCTTCGCGGAGCTTGCGCGCTCTTCGTATGGTCGAGTTTCGAAAAGGATAGAACTGGCAAGCCAAAATTTGATGTCTGAGGCAGCGCTGCTGACCGTCCTATGCCTCACGTTCCTCGCCATAACGCTCTACTATTGCGTCCAGAGGGTTTTCTGGTAGAAGGCCTAATATTCTCTCCTCCTCTCAGGGGCGAGGAGAAACTTTGATGGCCGATGAAGAAAGGGTTGGAACCTTCGTCGCCTTGGGCTCGGTCCTTTCATCGGCCTTCTTCCTGGCCTTCTACTACCTGAGCATGCACTTATTCGGGTACTCCTACAACCTTCTTGTATGCTCAGCACTGGCTTTGCTCCTTATCACGCATGCAGGAGCATTTCTCATTGGTTCTTTGACAAAACAGGGCATTGTTCTACTTGGCCTTAGCCTAATCTTGCTCCTCGAAGAGGTCCTAATAAACAGCGAATTGATGCTCTATGGTCTATTGCTCGCTTTTTCGATGATGATCGTCCTGCCCATTCTGGCAGTCCTTGTGCAAGGCCTCTCGAGGTGCCTTGAGGCCTACGGCATCGTCTTCGTCTCAAGGATCGTCTTCATCCCAATCCAGCCTGCCTTTCTGACTGTAGCTTTCTCGCAGCCGGTTCTTTACACCCTTATCTTCCTATCCTTGGCTTTCTACATGCGTTTCAGAGGAGTCCAGTCAGAGCAGGCAGGCCTTACGAGGGGCAGGTTCTCGCCTTTCATCCAAGTGCCTGCAGCGGTGGCATTGGGTTTCTTGCTTGGCTTTATCGAGTACCAGATACTTGTGCCCGTTCCGATAGGAACCCAGG
>CAZWAU010000227.1:0-17648 GCA_964631995.1 uncultured Nitrososphaerota archaeon | reverse complement strand
GTAGGCAACCTAATGACGACGCTTGATATGGGGTTCTTCCTCACAATTGACGATCAACCTCCCACGATAACGAATGTTGTCGTAACCCCAAGCTCTCCTGTTTGGGGCGAGCAGATCAGAATCTCGGCCACAATAGATGATGCGCTTTCCAGCATTCAAGAAGCTTCGATCTACTACTCCACAAATGGAGGATCGACTTGGAGCAGGTTGACTATGTTGACACCAATGCCACCTGCAACAGATTACGAAGGTACAATTCCAACGCAAATGCCGATGACCAGCGTGCAGTTCTACATAGAAGCCTCTGACATCTTTGGAAATACTGCAAGAAGCCCAACACAAGAATTTACAGTAGCGATACCCATCTGGCTGTACGGATTAGCGGGCGCTATCATCGTAGCCTTGATAATCATAGTTGCAGCTCGCAGGCGAAAACCACAGCCGCCACCTCCGCCACCGCCTCGCTGAAATCTGAAAGCTAAGTGCCCCATTTTCAAACGAGAGGCCCAGAGGAGAGAGTGGAAAAACCATTCACACCAAGGAACTAGTCAAGGAAAGAGAATAAGTATGGAGTCTGTAAAAGGGGGGAGGATTGTTTCCACATTTTAGGGCATGACGCATGAGTGAGTAATGCCACGAAGAAAGAGTGCCAGCACCGGACGCCCAAGCTGTTGTAGCTTAGCTTGACGAGTATGAAAGTTTGTAGTTGAGTGGTTTGACTTACGCAATAGCTCCCAGCATTGAAAGTAAGGCTGTAAATTTACGTGGGTCCGCTCGGATTTGAACCGAGGATCTTTTCCGGATTTTTCTTTCGGTCTCCGCCGGCATTATCAGCCGAGCGCTCTAAACCAAACTGCCCGAAGATGCGCTTGAACGCACCGATGCTGAGCTACGGACCCTGCTTGCCTCGTCACCTTTGCCTCGTCTTAAAGTTTTTCCCGACTTGGTCTTTGAAGTACCTGAACTTAACTTTAGCCTCCAAGTGGCCACGCTATACTTTTTTAACAGGTCCAGCAAAGCTTTGGCAAATTGCATTATCTAAGGTGGCAAAAGTCTAAAGGCTCGTTCATGATGCGAGACCTGACCACCTCTCCTATCGATCGCTTCCAGATTTAATCTGAATGGATTCAAATGCAATAAAAAAGGCTTCAAGTGAATTACAACCAAAGCCTTCCATTTTAAAGCGGCATTATGCCAATCCTTCTCTCATGAAATGCACTATGTCCGTCTCTATCCTCATTGTTTAAGAATGTTTGAGGATGGCGGCAATCCCCCCAAAGCTCTTGTATAGCATCATCCCCTCCTCTGTACCGTCCGATATGACCTCGAGCTTCGCTCCCTTCTCGATGGCGAGCTTGTTGAATTCGTCGATCAGGCTCTCCTTCTCCTCTATCACCAATGTGTTAGAGTTGCACTTTGGGCAGCTCTGATTCGATATGGTGTATTCAAGGGTGAGCAGGTCCTGCTGGCTCAGTGATCTATCCTCGGAATAGCCGCAAGAAGTGCACGTAATCTTGACAGGATGCAGGTCCACCCTTTCCGACACCAACACTATTCTTGCATTCCCGCGTTTCAGGGCATCCCTGACCTCATTTTCGCCGTATGTAGCAAGTCCGGAGTCGGTTCCGATCTCCCTCAGGAAATCCTGCACGAGCCCCTTCTCCTTCACCAAGGCCAAATTCTGGAGCTTCTCGGATGCCTTCGAGAGCGCCTCCTTAACCCCCTGGTCACCAGTGTAGGCCGTGTCGACGACAGCTATGATCTTTGATTGTAGCTGGTAATGCAGGTAGTTTCCTTCGCGGAAATCCTCCTTAGTCGGGCCGGGTCCTGCCAAGATCACGCCTGTAAGGGCCTTCTCCTGAAGCATGATGGCGTTGGCATGCTCTGCAACTCTCTTGTAGTAATCGTTGAGTTCCATCTCCCTGATTCTCTCGTACCTTCTTGCTGACTGGCCACCCTTCCTCGTCTTCCCTCCAACTCCAGATGTCACCTCGTCCTTTATTTCGACGCTCTTTCCAGTCACGAGCGCTATCGTTGCCTCCGTGTTATCGATCACTATCAGTCCTACCACCTGCTTCTCCTTTATCATTTCCATGAGGGGCTCGACGTAGAACTTGTCGTCGCAACTGTAGTACGAGATCGTTATCGGCTTCGGTGGAACAACTACATAGGTTTCGATAACCTCCGATCCGGGCGGGCCATGCGGTATTGCTCCACAGAATATGACTACGCCGTTCTCAGGGGTCCTGTCTATCATCTTGAGCCTCTGCTGGACCTTTGTGATCGCATCCTGCACATTCTTCCTTGTAGTCCTGGACTTTATGTTCGAAGCCTTTCCATACTCTTCCCTTAGGGCGTTCATCGCATCGCTTATCTGCCTGCCTGAGGGAACGTAGAGGCTGATCAGCTCAGTCCCCCTGCCCCTTTTGCCTGCTATGGTCTGGAGGACATTTCGAAGCCTGTATTCTTTCAGAGACTCGCTCTCATCCTCAGGCATGGCAATCTAACGGGTACTCGACTTGCTGCATTATTTAAATTCTGCATCTCTGGGTGAGGAAAGATGAGAAGATGATTTGACCCCATTGAGGCAATTTCCCCGATCCGTGTGAAAAGTTGTATAAGTATCGAGGCATCGAATGCAAGTGAGGAAAGTTGCGCATCGTGGTAAAGCTAGGCCATGCGTTTGGTGAAGGGCTTCCTGAAGCTGATAGCATACGCCGCCAATGCGAAGTCCTGAAGCAATTAGTACAACTTGGCCACAGGGTCGTGGTCGTGATCGGTGGAGGAAGTATCTCAAGGGATTACATCTCTGTCGCGAGGAGGCTGGGTGCAAGCTGGTCTGAATGCGACCAACTGGGCATAGATTTCACTAGGCTTAATGCGAGGCTGTTTGTAGCTGCACTTGGAGATGCGGCTTTCTCTGAAGTTGCAAGGGACCTCTGTGACCTTGCAAAATTCTACCCTTCGGGAAAGATCGTTGTGATGGGCGGGATTTCGCCTGGCCAGTCAACGGATGCGGCAAGCGCTTTGGCAGCAGAGGCAATAAGGGCCGACCTCTTTCTAAGAACGCTAGATGTCGAGGGAGTTTACGAAGCAGACCCAAAGAGCAACAAAGATGCAAGGAAATTGGATACGATAAGGATAGAGGAGTTGAAAAGGCTTGCAGCCTTTGGGGGGGAGGAGGCTGGACAGTACAAGCTGTTTGACCACGTCGCGATAAACATCCTGGCCAGATCCAAAATACCAACAATCTTCCTAAATGGTCGTGATCCAGAAAACATTTTGAGGGCCGTAAGGGGAGAGAAGGTCGGCACGAAGGTACTATACTAGCTGCCTTTCCAAACGCCAAGCATGGAATATTCCTGCTCTGCCCGATCCATCATGTGTGCCTAACCCCTTGCCGCCAGGGCAGAACTCAGAGTTTTTAGGTTTGAAATTATGTAATCTGGGCCAACCTCGCTAACCTGATGGCCTGTCCCTTCTCTTGCGATCAGCACCGTCCTAAAGCCAATAGACTTCGCTGGTGCTATGTCCCTTGCGATCGAATCTCCAATGTATAAAGCCTCCTCTGGCCTGAAGAACGTCTGCCTTAAGGCTTGCCTGAATGGTTCTCCCTTGTTCTTGTAACCCTTTACCTTGTCGGAAACTATGACCATGTTGAAAAGGTTGTACAATCCGGAGCGCCTCAAGACACCCTCGATGATCTCAAATTCCTCGTCAGATATTATGCCCATCGTTAGTCCCAAGCTTCTCAATTTTGGAAGCTCCGATATCGCATCGGTATATATCTGGGTCTTCCGTATGATAGTTTGGACGTAATTGTCGTAGAGCCCTGAGAGAACTTCAGGCGTTGTCCTCGCTCCAAACCTGGAAAGGGTCGTGAGGAGGGCAGCAACCCAGGTTTCCCTCGCAGTTTTGTAGCCGGCCATGCGGGAGAATGCATCGTCCCAATCCGCCAGCCAAGCGGAGTAGAGCGTCTGCGCATCGGCATTAATGCCGAAAGACATAACAAACTCATTATACAGCGCCTCTCCGGCATAGTTGTATCCGCTATAGTCCATTATGGTGCCCAGCACATCCATAAAGATCCCTTTCACGCCCTGTATTTTCGGAGCCTTCGCCCTGAAATGCATTGTTCAGCTCGGGATGGCGAATACGTTACGGCTTAAAATAGTTGACTTCCCATTTAAGCTGAAGTCTAAGGTAAGGTAAGCTCCTGCCATGGCAGGTCCAGCAAACCTCTTCAGGCGTCTAAGCCTTTGGGTTAAATAAATTAATCAGTGCACCCTGCCAAGGGCTATTGTGAAAAAATGCCTGAAGTATCGCTAGATGTATGCGTCACACGGTGTCCGGAGTGCGGAAAATTCTATGTTGATGCTTCATGGTACGTTGCCGAGATTGGGTCTGACATCGAGTGCGGTGCATGTGGACATGCTTTCAATACAAAGAAACATCTTGCCGATCGAGTTCTCGTGCAATTTGTCGTTAGTGAAGGCGGAAAGGTAGAGGCTGTGAACCTCTCCAAGCATCTCCCACCCTAATGGCAATCGGAGTGCAACCATTTGTGGTGCAGAAGCTGAATAAATTCCAAGAGGTTAACTCCATCTGGTAGTTTGTGTGAAGTATCCAGAAAAACACAAATAGACAGCTTGTAAGGAAGCAACTTGGACCGGAAAGGCAAAGTACCTTAAATGAATGGTACTTATGGTCAGGGCCGGTAGTTCAGCCTGGTATGAATGGCAGTTGCCCCTCTTCAGGGAAGGAGTATCTGCCAATGCATACGCTGGCTTCGCAAACGGTTGATCGAAAAAGCCAGAAGTCGCGGGTTCGAAGGGTTTGTGCACAACCCGAAAGTCTCGCCCGGTCCACCAAGCCAAGACCTGACTGTTCCATATGGAAGCAGCGCAGGATGGCAGCTAGAAACACCAAGTAGCTTCAATGCACTATAGAGAGCCACCTTCTCCTTAACTACGCCAATCTTTCGACTTGAAACGAATATGCGCAAACCCGGAGGCAACGGCAGAACGTTCGAGATAGCCAAAAGCAACAAGCCAATAGTAGAGTCGGCCCTAAAAATATAAGAACAGCCAAAATGTGAACAGAAGCAGGGGCTGTGGTCAAACCGAGCTCCGGCAGCACCGGGGCTGGCGGCTAAGCCAGGAATGACGACTGCACCGAGGGTCAAGCCCTCAAGTCGTTAAGGGCTCCAGTCACAGAATGTCGCGCGGACCTATCGGAATGACGATAGACTGGAGCGGCGGGAAACCCGTTCAGAGCGCGTGCGCGAAAAACGGGCGTTCAAAGCGAGCCGACATGACCGTCGGAGCGGGAGAAGCCCTGCAGTGGCTCCACTCGCTCCAGCCCCACCTATTTAGCAAATCGCAAACTGGACGTTATTTTGGTAAATGTTCTTGAAATCTGCGTTTAAGTTGGACGTCGTAATGGATGCAAAAGGAAGGAAAAAAGGTTATATAGAGATAAAACATTTTGGCAAAGTTTGGAGGTAAAATTGGCTCAATCTTCAGAGAAGGTTACCGAAAGGGTTCCGTGGCTTCTCGTCGTGGTGCTTAGCATATTCCTGGGGGCTTTTGGCACAGCTTGGCTTGAGTTCCTTCCGCAGGGCCTTTTCAGTTACTACAATCTTGGCAGCATACTCTGCGTGATGAACCTGACTTCAGCGCCCTTCATAGTTTTGATCTTTGCTGCATTATACTCCAGGTTGACGAGAAAATCTATCAGCATGGTTACCTTGACATACCTGTTCGTAATAGCGTACACATGTTCCTGGTATGTCAGCACTTACACTCCATTCGAATTCTCGGACGTAGTCGCCAGTAGGCACATGAACGAGGATTGGTCTGCTGCTTATGTCCCTTCATTCATGGCTCCTCCGAAGGAGATAACGAGCCAGCTCGTGAGCGGATACGCAACCGTCCCATGGGGAGATTGGTTCCCATCGATAATGTACCACTGGATCCTCTTCATCATCCTAGGTTTCTTCTTCATAGCTGTGACGACGCTCTTCAGACGGCAATGGATAGATGTCGAAAGAGTGCCCTTCCCGCATGTACTGATAGCTTACGAGCTCATGAGGAGGATTCCTGGAGAGAGGAAATCCATGATGGAGAAGCTCGGTAAACCGTTCTTGCTCGGAATCGTTCTTGGCTTGGCCTACCAGATACCGATCTTCATGACATCTGTTTTCCCCTGGTTCCCAGACATCTATGGCTGGAAGACGCTTTGTGCCTCAGGGCAGTGGTACATCACGGGCGCATCACCGCTAGCGGGAATAGCAGGACTTTCGGCATTTCAGGAGCATCCAGCTGCTGTGGCGATGGCGTATGTCGTGCCCCTCTCCATCAGCTTCAATGGTTGGTTCTGGCACCTGATCTACATCATCTTGATGCAGATTGCGTATGTCATGGGCTACTACACGGGCATTGAGGGCGTAGGAGGGTGCGGAAGGGCATGGTGCAGCCCCTCAGGATTGAGGGAGCCGCCATTCAAGTTCCAGGCAATCTCTTCTGGAGGTGGCCTCCTAGGACTTGCTATCATCGGCCTGGTACTGAGCAGACGTTACATTATTGAAACACTCAGGGCCGCATTCGGGAGCCATTCTAGCAGCCTTGAAATTGAGAAGAATGAGGCGCTCTCCTACAGGAACACGTACATCATGCTGATATCGTCTTTCGTACTTTTGGTCATTATCTTTGCGGTAGGCGGAATGGGATTTGTCGCAGCTCTTGTCGTCGCAGTCTCCTACTTCCTCTTCTGGATGGCAAACGCAAGGCTCTTTGGGTTGGCAGGGATGCAGGCCCGAGGGCTCGACCATGGAAACACATTAGTCAGGCTTCTCCTTTGGCCAATGGCACCTGATCCTCCAACCATAGATTATGTGCAAGCAGCCTACTATGTGCGCCGCGGCATGGACAGCCCTGACGCGATACAGGGAGGCTCGATCTTTGCGGGCTTCGCCTCGTATAAGATGGCAAGCCTCACAGGAACGAGCAACTCAAACGTCCTAAAGATTATGCTCGTTTCAACTGTTATCACCCCCGTGGTCGTGATATTCACGTTCATCTGGCTCTGCTACAAGTACGGAGGAACTATTTTCGCGAATGGCTCTGTGCTGGTCCAGATACGCCAGTTCTACAACGTCTCGAATCCTGCGAGCTGGAACAATGTCCCCGGAGTTCAGCCCTTGGTGCCATATGTTCTTGCAGGTTTTCTAATCGTAATCGTCCTGGAGTTCTTGCACACAAGATTCGTCTGGTTCCCATTCGAGCCTGTGGGCTTCATAATTGGCACAAGTTTCATCTCGGTTCTCTGGGGCTACTGGGGTTCCTTCCTCATCGCCTGGGTACTGAAGGCCCTGACATTGCGAGTTGGAGGGAGCAAGCTCTACGAGAATCTTGGAGTTCCAATTGCGGGTGGATTCATCACAGGATACATGATAGCCATAATCTTCGGCGGAACCATAGGAGTCCTTAGGTTCTTCTTCCCGTTCTAAAAACGCAGAAACAGCTTTCGAAAAGCAACCGGGTTCGTCGATCGCTTTCTTAGTCAACTCTTGGATCTCCACCCTCCTCCGCAGGGTAAACGTAAAAAGCACCATCCCACTCAATGTCGTTAATATGAATTCGAGGGAAAGAGTAAGGCTAGCACTCTCCCACCGAGAGCCAGATCACGTTCCAATACAGGATAGCCCCTGGGAATCGACCGTAGAAAGGTGGATTAGGGAGGGTTTGCCCGCTGGAATCTCGGTCTCCGAGTTCTTCGGGTATGAGTTCGCCGGATATGGAGCAGATACTTCACCTCAGCTTCCAGTCGAGGTGATTCGCGAGGACCAGGAATACATAGTCGAGAGGGACTCTTTCGGGGGAATCAGGAGGAACCACAGGGATAGATCGACAACGCCCGAGATAATCGAGGCTCCTTGCAAGAGCCGGCAGGATTGGGAGAAGCTCAAGCCAAGACTGGAACCAAGCGATCGACGCGTCGACTGGGTGAGTGCGCTCAACTCTTATCACTACGAAAGGAGCAGAGGAAAGTTCATCACCTACAACGCTGCCGTAGGTTATGACAAGATGCAGAGCTACGTCGCCTCTGCAAGACTCATGCTTGCAGTCATAAGGGAACCGGACTGGGTGATCGACATGTACGAGACGGACGCGAAACTCGCAATCGAGATGTGTGAAAGGATGATCAGGGGAGGCTTTGAATTCGATGGCGCATACCTGTTCTGCGACCTGGGATATAGGAACGGACTTTTCTTTTCTCCAAAGCACTACGAGCAGCAACTGCACCCAGTCTTCAAGAAGCTGTGCTCATATTTCAGAAGCAGGAACATGCCCGTAATATTGCACAGTTGTGGTCGAGTCAAAGACCTGATCCCATACTTCATCGAGGAGGGGATTGACTGTCTCGAACCTTTGGAAGTGAAGGCTGGCATGGATTTGGTCAAGCTCAAGGAACAGTATGGCGACAAGATGAGCTTCATGGGAGGGATCGATGTCCGCCTGATGGCGCTCGATGACCCTGTGCCCATCGAAAACGAGATCAAAACCAAAATAGGAGTTGCGAAGATCGGCGGAGGCTACATCTACCACTCAGACCACTCTGTACCCAAAAACGTGAGCCTCGAGAACTATAAGAGGGTCATCGATCTTGTAAGGAAGTATGGAAAGTACGACTGACTCGTTCTTGTAAAAATCGGATAAGATTTCGGTAAATTTCTTCGGGCGATGTGTTCAAGTCGGAGGCTTAGCTAATGTGCCCAATTGAGCGGGTCAAATTTGGACGGAGGCCCACTCTATCTGCCTTCCACACCTGGCGCATACCGTGTAGGCCCTCACCACAGATTCGTTTCTCTCGTGCTGAATCTTTTCAGAAGATATGTCAAAGCCGCAGTAGGGACAGAAAATCGCACCACCTATTTTCTTAAACTCTTCGACGTTCCTAACTGCTCTTTCGACCGCCTCCTTAGCAGCCCTCTCCTCCAATGTCGTTGAAGAAACCCTTATTCTACCACTGTGGTCGACAGCGCACTCGAGGAGCGAACCGCAAACTGGACAGCCAAAGTGTCTGGTTGTGTTCGGAATGAGTGGAACGGGAATCAAGGTCCTGCATCTTGGGCATTGGATCGTAGCATAAGGAACGCCGAGCAATATCTCTCAACCAGCAGACGAAAAGCCAATGGATAAAGGTTGCTTTTCCCCCCGCCTTTGATCGATCTCATCTAAAACAAAGCTTCGTTTGCCACTGTCTGCTGAATGAAAATCCAAAGGCTGGCCACAGACCTTAGAATTCTTTTGCACGTATTTCGTTGGCGAACAGTAAAGTAATATGCTGCGCAGCTAAGCTAGTGGTGCTGCAGATGAAGGAGGTAAGAGTTGGTGTTATAGGGGCTGGCGCGTTCGGCGAGACTCACTCTATGGTTTACTCAGAGCTACCTGACGTAACTTTGGTCGCCGTAGCTGACTTGAACTCTGACAGGGCTCGAGAGGTAGCGGCAAGGTTTGGCGCAGAGAGCTGGTACAATGATTGGGTGCCCATCCTGGAGAGAGACGATATTGATGCCATAAGCGTCGTGACGCCTGAGGACAAGCACAGGGACCCTGTCGTCGAGGCTGCCAAAGCTGGAAAGCATGTGCTCGTCGAGAAGCCAATTGCGACCTCCCTCGAGGACGCTGATGCCATGATAAGGGCGGCTGAGCAGAACGGCACAATACTTATGGTTGGTCACATCCTACGTTTCACGCCGGGCTACGTTCAGATAAAACAGGCGATAGACCAGGGGAGCCTTGGTGAGCCGATATGGGCATACTCGAGGAGGAACGGTTCGCTTGCCCAGGTGAAGAGGATAAGCGGCCGAGTTTCTGCAATAATGTTTCTTGGAATACATGACATAGATCTTCTACTTTGGTACTTGGGCAGCGAAGTAGAGAGGGTTTTTTGCGAATCCGTCAGGAAAGAGGTGAGCAGAACTTTTGGAGTGCCTGATTTTTCCTGGATATTATTGAAGTTCGGGAATGGTGCTCTTGGAAGTATCGAAACCGGTTGGGGTCTTCCAGAGAAGTGGGCCGATTGGAAAATTCCTGGCGATTGGGGTGCTTTTGCTGCAGACATAGAGGTGGAGGTCATCGGAACTAGGGGCGCGGCATACTTCGATTTCCCGCCCATGATGGTTACGGGTTGCGATAGCGAGGGATTCAAGTTCCCAGACCTCATACATCGCCCGCGCATGCATGGTAGGACCGAGGGAGCGATTAAGATTGAACTGCAGCATTTTATAGACTGCATTAGGGACGGAAAACAGCCACTGGTTAGCGGAAAAGATGGAAGGAGGGCTGTGGAGGTTGCGCTTGCTGCAGAAAAGTCCTCGAAAATCCGGGAGCCAGTTAAACTTCCTCTAAGCCATGGTTTCTAACATAACTATCCAATGTAGACCTCTTCGTCCTAATCGTACACGTAATTTACCATTAAGTACCCTGCGATCGCATCCCTTTTTTACTAAGGGTTCTTTTCTATGAATACTTCCTAGAGAGGCCCCATGAGTGTAGAATGCGCATAACATGCATCAGCGAGTACCTCACGCCCGTCCTCTTGTATATGAGATTACGAACATCGGTAGCTTTGTTGAGCCGCTTAGCCTTAACCTCCTTCCTTATGCGTTCCATCATCCGGCGCTCGACCTTAGGTGGTCTTCCTGGCCTAGGCCTGTCCTGCAGCCCAGAAAGCCCCTCCCTCTCGAACCTCTTCTTCCAGTAGATTACATTCGGTTGGGAGACCGTCATCTTCTCAGCCACCTTTATGGTCGAGAGCCCCTCCATCAGCCCCATGATCATGCGCATCCTCTTCCTCAGCTTTGGGTTCTTCTCCTTCTTGTAGGCCCTTTTAACCTCATCAAGACCGATGCCTTTCGAGAACATGCCTACAGTGCTATAGAAAAAATTTAATAAATTTTTATGTTATTATTACTTCCCTCTGCAGCGCGTCGAGGCCATGGAGGATACAGCCAGTGCAATCTTTGCATAGTCATCCTCCACGCGCCTCTGTGTCAGATCTCGAACGTTCGGAAAATCTTGGTTGTCGTTAACATCAAGCAAAAGAAGTTCAGGAGAACTGTCAAGCCAACTCGATACGATCGACTCGATCTCCTCGTGCTCCACTGCTTTCAGAAACTTCAGGGCCACCTTCTCGTGGGCTCTCTCAGCCTCCTCGAGCTGCCTCTTTGTGGTACCTGAAGATAAGCTGTGGTGCAACTTCCTGTAAAGCTTCGTCAATTTTTCCCTGCTTGTCTTCAACTGCTGAAATTGTGGGAGGAGCTTCCTGGCGCATCTGCGCACCCTTTCCCCCTCGCTCTCTGGCACCCTCGCAGGTGTCCAGTCATCGCCCGTTATGAGATAATCCAGGTGTTCAGGGGCTAGGACTTTCAAAGCCGCGATCTCTAGCTTCTCGATGAGCTTGTGCCTTTTGACCAAAGCAGGTACTCCCGTAACGGCAAGGTTCCTGACGGTCTGCCCGCGTTCGGTTGCGCACTTCACAATCGAAGCAAGGTGTTCTGGTTCGGATCCAGGATATTTGATCGATACTGCCCTTATCTCGAACGGCGAGTCGTAGAAGGGCTGAAGCATCGTTGGGTCCATGGTGCTTCGAGCACCCATCGATTCCCTTACCTCCCTTTCCGTTCTCAACATCCTGACTCCCCTGCCGTGCGACCCATCGATGGGCTTCTCTACACACGGAATTCCGCCCACGATCTTTCCGGCAGATTCTGCCAGCCTTTCGAAAAGTTCTCTTCTCACTCCCTTCTTGCCACCTCCAAGAACCTGCTGCACATAGAGGGGAAAAGAGGCGGTGGGCGAGGGCACGCCCGAAGAGGTCATGACGAGGTAGGTTAGAAACTTGTCTCTTGAATATGCCTGAACCGATGATGTGTTTATGACCCTGTAGCCCGATGTTTCTGCCACCCTTGTGAGGAAGTACCTCATCCTACCGCTCTGAAGCCTTGCCAACAAAGCGCCAACCTCGCCGATCGAGCTTCTGATAGCTTCTCTATCAGTTGAAAGCACGAGTTCCTCAGAAATTATTTCGCGCGGTTCAGCTCCAGCTCTAATTATCGCCTGCACTATTCTGTAATCATCTATCCTGCACTGACTGTCCCGAACGATTCCTATTGCATCCATTTTCAGTCCAAAGTCTCTTTGCCAATCATTTAACGCTTTTAATAAACTGGCTTGCCAAATTCATGCCCTCTGCCTGGTCCTGACAGCTATCACCCTGACCTGGTCGCATGTGTCTTCGCACCTGTCCGCCACATTTTCGACAGCATCCAGGAATTCGCCAAGCAATATGGCAGCCCCAACGTTTGTCGTTCTGTCCAATGTGAGAAGCAGGCTTCGTGCCTGCTGGTACTGGTCATCAACCTCTTCCTCTATGCGCTCAACCTGGTCGGCGAGATTAACGGATTCATCAATGCTCTTGTCGGCAAGTTTCTCGATGCACCTTCTCAAAGTCCAGGCGCACTCCCTCACAGTCCTGCACATCCTTGAGGCCGACTCCCCAACCTCCTTGGACATCTCCCACATCTTGAAAAGGACCAGTATCCTAACAGCTTCATGTGACCAGTCGGTTACGAGGTCGATCCGCCTCGCCAGCCTCATCAGGTCTCCCCTGTCTGCCAGGGGAAGCTCCCCCTTAGCCAGCTCCTGCATTATGTCCCTCCTCAATGAGTCCGCCTCAACCTCCTTCTGCTTCTGCCTTTCATATGCTGCTCTAAGCTCCCCTTCCTTCCCCTCCCTTGCAGAATCAACCGCCTTGACAAGGTCGTCAGCTACATCCGTTGTGGCTATGGCATGCTGCCTCAAAAGCCGGACTGCAGCGATCTCCCGCCTGGCCTCAAACCACCTGAGAAGTTTTTCACTCAGAGCATCCACATCCCGATTTATCGATGGACCGTACAGTTCAGCCTCCAGCTTAAATAATAACGCTTTCCACCCGCAAATTCAGCGCAGCTATTCTAGAGATACCTCCTTTTCAAGGCCTTCTGGCGGGCATGGAAATATCAAGACATTTTCGGAAGCGATATCTATCTCGACCATATCTCCCTTTCTAAGATCGGCGGGCTCAAGGCCTGCCGCGCAGTCTGACAGGATCGAGACCCCATCAGAAATTGAAACCTCGTAGCGCACCACTCCACCCTCGAACACGATGTCCCCAATGATGCCCTGGAGCGCGCACTTGCCCGTCGCCCTTCTGATCGAAACGAACTCTGGCCTTATACACACGACCACATCTTCTCCTGGCTTATGCTTCTCGTCCCTCGTCCAGAGCCTGCATCCGCAGACTTCAACGACCGCGCCCCCCTCTCGGACCTCCAAGACCCTTCCAGATAGGAAGTTCGCCTCTCCCAGAAAGTTAGCTGTAAATATTCTCTTTGGATTTAGGTAGAGCTGCATCGGGGTCCCTTCTTCCACTATCCTCCCGGCCCTCATGACCACGACCCTGTCCGATATCGACATAGCTTCCTCCTGGTCGTGCGTCACATGTATGGCCGTAAGGTTAAGGTCCTTGACAAGCTCCCTCAACCTGTACCTGAGATCTGACCTGACCTTTGCATCAAGAGCTCCAAGCGGCTCATCCAGGATCAGGAGCGTAGAACCTGATGAAACAGCCCTTGCAACGGCAGTCTTCTGTCCAGCACCGCCGCTCAACTCGATCGGGTAAGCACTGGACCGGTCCTCAAGCCCCATCATGTCGAGCATCTCAATCGCGAGGCTTCTCGTTCGGTCCGCGGACCAACCCCTGACCCTGGGGCCGTAGGTAACGTTGTTCCACACATTCATGTGTGGGAAGAGCGCGATCTCCTGGAATACATAGCCTACATCTCTATCCTCTGGCTTTAGCTTGTGGACGGCCTTCCCATCTATGTAGATCTCCCCCTTCGTCGGCTCCACTATGCCTGCAATGCACTTGATGAGCGTGGTCTTGCCGCAGCCGCTCGGTCCGAGTATTGATACATATTCCCTGTCTTCAACGGTTAGGTCAACTCCATCGAGCGCCTTTATCGGGCCGTACGTTTTTGTCAGACCTACTATCTCAACCCTGGGCATCAGACCGCCTCCAGCTCCCTGCTCAGTCCAACATGCGGGTAAGGAAACAAAACACAGTCTTCGGGCCTGAAACAAACGGTCACAGGCTCCCCCTCCTTCGGAGCCTCGATTGCGCGCATGAACTTGCAGGAAACCTCGTCCCCGTTCTCAAGCCTGACCTCGCACTTGACGAAGCTGCCAAGAAACCTGACCGCCTGGACCTGGCCCTGGAGCGCATTCGCCTCATCGTGCTGGTCTCTCGAGATGTAGGTCCTCTGCTGCCTGATAGCTACCACAACCCTCTCTCCAGGAAGGTAGCTGACATCCGAAACTCTGATGCGAAGGGAGCGCCTCAGTTCAAGTATCGATTCTCTTATCCCCCTCTCAAGAACCACACCCTCCAGGAAGTTAGTGTCTCCAACGAAGTTTGCAGCGAAGATGCTCTCGGGCCTCTGGTAGACATGGAATGGGGTACCTGCCTGCTCAACCCTCCCATCTCTCAGGATTACGATCGTATCCCCAATGGTCATCGCCTCTGCCTGGTCATGCGTCACATGCATGACCGTCAGTTTAAGGTCCCTGGCAAGCTTCCTGAGCTCGTACCTAAGCTCTATCCTGAGCCTGGCATCAAGAGCTCCGAGCGGCTCGTCAAGCAGAAGCAGCTTTGCTCCAGACGCAAGCCCTCTGGCAAGTGCAACCCTCTGCTGCATGCCTCCACTCAGCTCATGCGGGAAGGCATCGCCCCTCTTCGCAAGCCTCACAAGCTCAAGCATCTTGGAAGAGATTGTATCAGCCTCGCTTCTCGGCATGCCCTTTGCCAGAGCCCCGAAGCTGACATTCTCCTTCACCGTGAGGTGTGGGAAGAGGGCGTAGTTCTGCGGCACGTACACAGCATTGCGCCTCTCAGGTGGAAGGTCGTTGACGCTCCTTCCGTCGAACAGCACCTCCCCCTCGTCGACTGGAATAAGTCCGGCTATCAGCTTGAGCAAGGTTGTCTTGCCGCTTCCAGTTGGTCCGAGAATGCACACATATTGCCCATCCCGGACCTCAAGGCTCACCCTGTCTATCGCCTGTATGCGCCCGAACCTTTTCGAAACGTCAACCAACCTTATGGATGGCATGCTTCCCTACCTCCTCCAGAGGACAAGCCTGAGGGACAGGAGGATTGCGAATGACGTAAGGACTAGGAAACCTACTCCAAGAGCAACCGTCGACTGGGAGTAGAGCTGTGGGTTCCTGACCCAGGAAACGAGCAGGACTGGAGCTGTTTTCAGGTTCGTTACGACTGCAACGGTTGCTCCAGTCTCGTCGACGCTCCTCGTGAAGACCATCACGGCACCAGAGAAGACGGAGTATTTGATCAAAGGCAAAGTGATCCTCCTGAAGACCGTGAAGGGACTTGCTCCCAGCGTCCTAGCAGTCTCCTCGATCTCGCATGATATACCCTCGATCGCAGCTGCAACAGTCCTTACGAAGTAAGTGTAGGTTATCGAAACGTGTACAAGGACAAGGATCCAGAACTCCGGAAATGCGCCAGCAGCCCTCCAGAAGTAGCCCAAAGACACGCCCAGCGCGACTGAAGGGACGATTATGGGGATGTTCACGAGCGCGTCCATTATGGCGGTTCTCCTAGTCCCCAGCTTCCTCCTCGCTATCATTATGGCCGCAGGGAACCCAACTATGACATTCACGGCTGTGGCCAGAAAACCCACAATGTAGGAAAGCGCGATGCTGCTCCAGTATTCTCCCCAAACTCCCTCGCCAGCGAGCGCCCTTCCCATCGTTCCATCAAGCGCTGCTTCAGTGCTTGGAAGTGCGACAAAGAGGGATGGGATGATGATGAAGAAGGCGAAAACCACAAGGACTGCAAGGTCCCTCCACCTGCCATAGCCGCTCACCTTTCTCTCAAATTTCGGCCAAACCCTGCCGAACGGCAGCCTTAGCTTCGTACCGAGAACGGAGATAGCGAAAAATATTGCTGCCGATGCAAAGATCAGCACAAGGCTTACGAGCACGAGCGGTCCCTCGAGACCGGCGTCCTTTGCGTTCTTTATGAAAACGGGCCCATTCTCGAAAGCTCCGGCGACCATTATCGTAGCTCCAGTCTCGGAAAGTGAACGCGCGAATGCGAGGAGGAAGGCTGCTATGAAGGCAGGTTTGAGAATTGGGAAAGTAACGGTCCTGACAGCAGTGAAAGAGGATGCTCCGAGCGTCCTGGCAGCCACCTCATAGGTCTCGCTATACCTCTGGAACTCCCCCACTAAGAGGCGCACGACAACTGGGTAGGAGAAAGTGAAGTGAAGAAGCAACACAAGCACCCAACCGGGTTCGACCAGGCTCTTTGCGAATAGCGAAGATATCCCCTGTGGCCCGCTCCAGAAAAGAAGTGCAGAGTAGCCAAGAGCGACTGTTGGGATTATGAAGGGAATGTCGGCAAGGGTGTCGATGATGCTGACAAGCTTCGATCTTCTCTTCGTGATGAGCCAGGCAAATGGCACTCCGGCCAAAAGGTCGAGAAGGGAGACGGAGAAGGCAAGCAGGAAGGAGGCCCTGAGGGCGGCGCCCGCCCTTGACATAAGGTAGGGATTTTCAAGAGTCTCAGGGACCAGCCCCAACTTCAAAAGGATTCCGGCTATGGAAGGAAGCAGGACGATGGCGAAGAAGAACAGGACCGAAGCAGAGTAGAGGGCCTTACTTGCGCCGAGATTGGCCGAGAGCCTGTCCAGGAACCCGTATTCCTGAGCTCTCGATGCATTTCGATCGGCCAAGCTCGCGCCACTGCGGTTAAGCTCTTTTGCAAAGGAATTAAGGGCTTCTGCGGGTTTGAAAAGGCTCCAAATCCTCAGCCGAGGGAGAGCCAAGCCAACATCCCACCAACTGTGCACTTTTTCGAAGGATTCGGCAGCACAAGAACCATAAAGGAAACTTTCACCCGCTAAAACAGTAGATGATCCTACTGGCTTCATAACCTCGACCTAACTGCACTAGCGCTACGTCATGGGCAATATAGTAAGCGCAAAGAGGTTACTTCTTTGCTTGGTGCAGCTCTCCCATTTCTGAATGTCCTTAGAATGGAAGTTAGTTATTGATGGCGCGACAGCCGATGCTCAAGAGGTTAAGTAAGGCAGCTTGGATTAAAGGATGATCTGGACAATGCTTAGCTCACAAGGTGAATCTGCACAATACTAGCTGAGATTACCCTCATGGCGGTAATCACGGTCTCTTCTGTTACAGGCACAAGTGGAAATATAAGTTAGGTTGCAGTTATCGCCTTAGGTGTATTCATTTGGACTGATATTGTCAGGCTTCTATAAAATCGCCTGACAAAGAGTCGAACTCGTATACTGAACTTAGTTTTATCTCTATATCAATCCAAAATCATGCCACTTAAACACTTCAACATTATTACTCCCTATGAGTTCGTGCTGGGAGTCAGATGATATTGATTTTTCCGATTTACTACCCATACCAAATTCGAACATAAACTGATGAATTGAAGATTGGAAGCTTTGTTATGACTCGAAAATATGCAACTCCTCTATCACAACAATTAGA
>CAZWAU010000226.1:0-15125 GCA_964631995.1 uncultured Nitrososphaerota archaeon | reverse complement strand
CAATGGTATCTTGAAAAGATTTTTTGCCTTTTCGTTGGCTTAATCCAGTTAGAAAAGGTAGCTGCAATTGCATTCAGGATTTGGAGCGGATGCGCTCGATCTCTGACATCTTGGCCGAGCTTACAGCACCAACAAGGCCGTAGAAGATGCCAAGAGCCAAAAAGATCAGCAGCACCGCCTCGGAGGGCTGGGTGCGGTCCATCAGAAATAAGGCAAGGGGAAATACCAGCCAAGAGGAGAGGCCGAATAAGAAAGAGCCAAGTAAGTGCTTGCTGATTAGTGCATATACCATCGTGAAGACAAGGGGAAACAAGAGCAGGACTGGGTCATTTGAACCCGACATACCTACATCGAGGAACCTGCCAAGGCCGTATGCCTGCGTGATGAGCGCGACTTGGGCCAGGATCAGGATCGCCCCGACGATGAGCTTTGCCTGCTTGGATTTCATCAAAAATGGGTGGCAGCTTTCCGCTATTTAGGCATTCGCGAAGAATGGGATGTTTAAAATTTCTATGGTCATAAAAATTTCAACTTGAGCATGGAGGTGGGCACAATTTTCTGAACAAGCTTTACTACACGTACTGCGTTTATGCATATGGCGCGATCGGTACCTCTTTTCCACACTTTGAGCATTTGCTTCCACATGCAAGATTATTTTTCACTATGCTGAATCCGTACCGCTTTACCAACAACTCGCCGCAGCTTGGGCACCACGTGTTTTCAAACCTGTGTCCTGGAACATTTCCAACGTATGCGTATAGAATGCCTGCAATCCTTGCGGCCTCCCTTGCCTTCTCGAGGACGCTGACAGGAGTAGGTGGCGAGTAAAACTCGAAGCTTGGGTAGTACCTCGTGAAGTGGAGGGGCGTCTCGGGACCAACATTCTTCAAGTGCTCTTCCACGATCCAGTCTATGCAACCCTCATCGTCGTTAACTCCAGGAATTAGGAGGCTGACGATCTCGACGTGGAGGCCGAGCGCTTTCGCTTCCTTAGCATTCCTCCAAACAGGCTCTACCTTCACTCCGCCGCAGAAATTCGCGTAGACGTGTGAATCCCCCTTCACATCGAATTTTATGGCGTCCAAGCCAGCATCGCGCAGAGCTGCCAACGCTTCGGCGCTCATGTAACCGTTTGAGACGAAGTTTGCGCCCAAGCCGTTCTTTCTCGCAACTGGGAAAAGGTCGAGGCAGTAATCGAAAAGAAGAGTTGGTTCGTTGAATGAGACTGAGAGACTTTGGCAACCTTTCGAGAGGGCGGTTCCTACCATCGAATCGACGCTAATGAAATTCCGCTTGGAGCTGTCTGGCAAAGATCGGGAGATGTCCCAGTTTTGGCACCATGGGCATGAGAAGTTGCAGGAGAAGGAAGAGAATGTCAAAGCTTTCGAGCCTGGGCGGTAGTGGAAGAAAGGCTTCTTCTCTATCGGATTTACCGATATTGCGGAGATGTTACCATACGTGAGGGTGTAGAGCTTTCCAGCGACATTGACCCTTGTCTTGCAAAACCCTCTCCTCGAATCCTCGATGATGCAGTGCCTCTCGCAAAGTTCGCACCTGACCCTGCCTCCTGCCAGTTTTGAGTAAAGCCTTGCCTCCTTCGTAGAAGGGAGCCCAAGCATTCCCTGCAATGTTACCATTAGTTATCGGTTGAAATAGATAAGGATAGGGGAGGTTTGCCCGACCGATTATGCTCTGAAGAGGGCATCCTTTGGTAAAACTAAAAGATAATTAACGTTAGTGCTAACTTTAAACGCGGTGGCCGGCATGTCCTCTGAGACCGACCATAAGGAGATAGAGGCCCAGGTCAAGGGCAACACCCTTCGGATCTATTGGTATCTTCTGAAGGTTGGACACAAAAGACCAATCGGTATTAGGGAGGTCCAGAGGGAGGTTGGGCTCAGCAGCCCGAGCGTAGCAGCACACCACCTCGAGAAACTGAGGGAGCTCAAGCTACTTGAGAAGATTCCTTCTGGGGAATACCAACTGGTTAACGAAGTGAAGGTCGGAGTCCTGTACAACTTTGTGACGCTTGTGGGTCTGATGCTGCCGAGGCACCTGTTCTACTCTACGCTATTCACGACGATGTTAGTTGCATATGTGCTTCTCTATCCAATGGACCTTAGTTACCACAACATTATGGCCCTGATCTTTGGATCCCTAGCTTCGCTTTTCTCTTGGGTTGAGACTGTCAGAGTTTGGAGAAATAAGCCCTTCTGAAGTGCCTTTCAGGGCAGATTCTTTTCAAAAACCGGCGGTATCTTCGATATTACTGCCATTTATGGGCGGCAAGTAGATTTATCTTTGAGTAAGAATTAAGCTTGGCGGAAAGCTGAAGGCAAATCACTTTGAGAAAGGTATTCGTCAGCGAACTCAACAGGATCCCGCTGGAGCGGCAGAGGATCGAGATATGCGAGAGGAAGGGACTTGGCCACCCAGACTATATATGCGATAGCGTGATGAATGAGGTTTCGATTGCCCTTTCCAAGGAGTATGTGAAAAAGTTCGAGTCGATACTGCACCACAATATAGACAAGGGCATGCTTGTGGCTGGCGAGGCGAAGGTCCGGTTTGGGGGAGGAAAGATCGAGAAACCCATGCTCCTCATCTTCGGCGACAGGGCAACGTTATCTGTCGGAGAAGCGCACCTCGACATCGAGGGCATTGCCATCAAGGCGGCGAAGAATTGGTTTAGGCACAACTTGAGGTTCGTGGATCCTGAGAAGCACCTGAACTTCCAGGTCGAGTTGAAGCCCGGAGCTGAGGAACTTAGGGACATCTTCAAGAGGGGGGGAAGGTTCCTAGGTGCAAATGACACCTCTGCTGCTGTAGGATATGCCCCGATGACAAAGACAGAGAAGGCGGTTTTATCGATGGAGAGATTTCTAAACTCGAAGTCCTTCAAGAAGAATTATCCTGAGACCGGGGAGGATGTGAAGGTAATGGGGTTGAGGAACGGAGACCACCTGCAATTTACCGTAGCGATGTCCTTCGTTGACAGGTACATTGGGAGCGAGTCGGAGTATTTCAGGAAGAAGTCGGAGGTCATCGAGGAGATGCGCAGCTTTGCAGAGTCGAAGGTGCCTTTCAAGTCTGAGATCCACCTGAACACGCTCGACAAGAGGGGGAGAGGTGTAAATGGTGTCTACCTAACGGTCTTGGGAACTTCTGCAGAGGCGGGGGACAGTGGCCAGGTTGGGAGGGGAAACAGGGTTAATGGCATAATCCCCCTGAACAGGCCCACGAGCTCAGAAGCGGCTGCTGGAAAAAATCCAGTCAGCCATGTGGGAAAGATCTACAATGTCCTGACATACTACCTTGCGGATGCCATTTACAAAAAGGTTCCAGGAATAGAGGAGATATACGTCTGGCTTCTGAGTCAGATAGGACAGCCAATAAACAGGCCGAAGATTGCGGCCGCGCAGGTTGTACCATCAAACAAAGGAGCGTTCATTGAGATCGCTAAGAAGGTTGAGGAAACACTTGATGCTGAGCTTGAAAATAAGAAGTTGGAACAGTTCTGCAAGAAACTTGCTGAAGGGCAGTTGCCTGTTTGCTGACATATGTCAGAACCGGTAGTAGGTCTGGGAGGATATCTTTTCGTCGCGAAGAGCTTCACCGTAAGCAAGCCGACAATGAAACCGCCTATGTGGGCCCAGTAGGCAACGCCCGAGGTCTCAGCTACAGCTACATAGAAAATCTGCATCAGGAACCAGAAACCTATCATGTAAAGGGAAGGTATTCTGATCACTCTTAAGAAACCAAAGTATCCGATGACAGCAACCCTTATCCTTGCAAAAGGGTAAAGGAGAAGGTAGGCGCCCAAGATACCTGAGATCGCGCCTGAAGCTCCGAGGGAAGGGATAGCTGAGGTAGGTTCTGAAAGGTAGTGCGCCAAACAGCCTCCAAGACCTGAGACCAAGTAAAAAGTTAGGAACCCTAGGTGGCCGCAAACGTCCTCGACATTGTCGCCGAAAGTCCAAAGGTAAACCATGTTTCCTATTATGTGGAGCAAGTCTGCATGAAGGAACATCGAGCTGAAAATAGTGAATATGACGTATAGATTGATCGTATTTTCTTGAAGCATCGCGTCCAATCTGGCTGGCACAAAGCCGTAGATGTAGAATATGTATTCCATTGGAAAGGGAGTTAAGATCTCCCAAAGGAAGATCGCGATGTTCAGCAAGAGAAGAGAATATGTTACGATTGGCCAGGTATGGGAGGGGTTCTCATCGCCAAGTGGAAACATCGCAAGGGCCTCGTTCGGCATGTAGCGCATCGCACGGCAATATCAAGCTAACTGTATACAGTAGAAAATCAAGCAGAGCACCTCTCAGTCGACTAGGGGAAAGATACAGATAAAAGGGCCTGCGCGGGGCCCCGTCCAAGAGGAAGGGAAAGATGCCCCTAAAAGTCGCCATAAACGGGTTTGGCAGGATCGGGAGAATACTGTACAGAGCCTACCTCAGGAGCCCCTCGCCGAATCTCGAGTTCGTTGCAGCAAATGATGTAATGGATGCCGAAACGATGGCACACCTCCTGAAGTACGACTCGGTCCACGGGAAACTTCAAAGCGACATTTCAGTTGAGGGAAATGCCATAAAGGTGGGTGGAAGGAAGCTTCAAACGCTCATGGTTAGAGACCCTGCCCAGCTCCCGTGGAAAGATTTGGGCGTCGAAGTGGTGGTTGAGTCGACAGGACTCTTCACCGATAGAGAAAGTGCTTCGAAGCACCTGACGGCGGGAGCGAGGAAGGTCATAATCTCGGCACCTGCCAAGGGTCCGGATGCAACCATAATACCTGGCGTGACGAACAGAATGTATGACCCAAAGAAGCACGTCATATTGAGCATAGGAAGCTGCACAACGAACTGCGTCGTTCCTTGCGCGACCGTGCTCCATAAAGAATTCGGAATAGAGAGGGCTTACATGATAACCACTCATGCATACACGAACGACCAAAGGCTGCACGACCTCCAGCACAAGGACCTCAGGAGAGCAAGAGCTGCAGCACTCAACATAATACCGACAACTACGGGGGCGGCGAGGACTGTAGGGGAAGTGATACCTGAACTTAAGGGGAAGATCGATGGGATGGCCCTCAGAGTTCCAGTCGCGGATGTCTCGGTCCTTAATTTGGTAGCACTGGTGAAAAGGGATACAAACAAGGATGAAGTTAACGAGTCGTTCATGAGAGCTGCGAACGGGGAGCTGAAGGGCATAATCAAGGCTGAAACGGAGCCGACGGTCAGCGCCGACTATCTGGGAGATACGCACAGCGCCATCGTCGACACATTGAGCACGGTTGTTGTGGACAATAGGTTAGTAAACCTCACAGCGTTCTACGACAATGAAATAGGCTTCAGTTTTAGAATGCTCGACATGCTCGAACTAATAGCAAAGATGGGCTGAAAAAGGCAGCACAAGCTCAAGCAGTACCCTTGCTGATGCGGGAGACCGATCACTTGGCACTGAGCGATGGTTAGATTTAAACCAGTTTTAATCTTCCGAATCGAACCTTTATGTGCGTCTGAATAGACTCTATCTTACCGAAAAGGAAGGTTCTTGATAAGGTGGGAGATCGAGATGGTAGAATTTATTCCAATAAAGCCATACTCAATCATCAGATCAGCTCTTTTGGTACCCTTCCTGGCTCGTAAGCCACTATTGGCTTTATGCCTGCCATCCGCAAACGCATAGAGACATGGGGATACATAAAGACATACTCCTCTTCTATATCATCCGCCAATCTCGGATCGATTTCTCGAACTCTATTTACAAATTTGTTGAAATTATCCTCGGGAGTGAAAGACAGCATGACAGCTGGATGGCATGATACGCCATCATCGATAAGATTCTCCAGTGCTCTGAGCTGCAAATCGAAAGCTTCTGGCACCGAGCCTGTTAGCCTTGAGAATTCCTCTCGATTTGTACCCTTGATCGATACTCTTACGTGGACACACCTGAAACTTGAAAGTTGCCTGGCATAATTTGCGTCATGCCCTATCAGGATTCCATTTGTTTCGAGGATGAACTTGTAGCTCGTTTTTTCTATGAGCTCAAGAAGCTTCAGCAGGTGCTCTTTTCCAATTGTTGGTTCATTACCGCTTATTCTCAAAAGTTCGTAACCATATTTATCTGCGCATGCTTTTAGGCTTTCGAATATTTGCTGAGCGGAGTAGAATTTGCCCATGCGTTCTGGGTTGTCTCGAGGTGCTCCGCTCCAACAGAAGACGCACCTAAGGTTGCAACCGCAGCAATCAGCGCTAGCTATTCCACCGTACCACCTTCCAGGTCTTGAAATGCGATAATATTTTCTTAGCTCTCCTTGGACAACGATCTTTTCCATATCCTTAGTTAATTGCAAAGGATCGAAGAGCATGTTCTATCAACCATTTATATTCTTCAAGACCAGATTGCCAACATTGAATTTCAAGTCCTTCAAATCTTTGGAAGGATGCTGGAATATTTTTCCATCTTGATGATTTTTCCTTCAGATTGTACAAGCCATGTCATCCAACACAGTTCTATTGGCCTATGCCCAGAGGCCAGGGCTATCTCTTCGGCTTTCTTCACGAACTCGATGTCGTTGCTAACTCGACTGGATCCAGCCTTTTCCAAAATCTCATTTACTACCTTTTTTACTATTTTGTCAGGCATTATGGTATCGATACCACCCATCATCCTCAAGTACTGAAACGTTATTAAGCCAACTCCCTTAATCTTTCCAATAGGATCTTCCCTCCACTTTTCAAGGCAAGCTTTCTTTGCCCAAGTTCTCAAGGCCATTTTATCGTTATCATGCAAAGTCGATAAGTAGGAAGCTATGTCCTTAGCTACTGCCCATGACCTTTTGTTTTTCCAAACCTTTCTTAGTTCGCTTAAGTCCGCTTCAGCGAGATCTTTAAGGTTCTTTATCCTTCGACTTTTGACAAACTTTTGATTAAATTCCTCGACCTTTGGAACAACGGCTGTGAAGTAATTCAGCCCTATTGAAGTGAAGGAAGCATCTACAACCATTAAGACGACACTTCCTCCCCATCTTTCAGTTCTAAGGCACCTGTTGCAGTGCTCCCCCAACCCAGGAACCTTCTGCATGTAGCTGTCAACTATTTCCTTCAATAAGGACATCCTATCGCCCCACTCTAGGGCCTATGGTTCATTATTTAACGTCCGAACTGGGTTTTTATGTTTCTTGCGTTTACGCTGCTGTAAAGTAATGCAAAAATGTTTTTTCCTCGCCGAGAGGCCCGTTGAGCACCTCAAGTAGCTGTTCGTGGCGCAATTGTTGCACTCAGATTCATCCAATATTAAAAAAGGAACCAAAAGCTCTGAAAAGTGTTATCTAGCCTGAACGAAGGCGTTGCATTTTGGCCATGGGCCCCATGAAACCTTTAGAAAGGGTATTGGCAACTTTTTCATGTGCTTCAACCGATAGAATTGCGGTCCATCACATAGGCTTCTCCTCGAGGGCCGCATCACACATCTTGGGGCATGAGGCATACGTTGGAGGGGGGATACAGCAGTGGAGAGAGGCTATATCGCTTTTGAATGGAGAGCAAGCGCATGAGAAATTTATAGAGAAATCAAGGATAGATGCGATAGAACTTGCTCACGCCACTGAACAGGATATCATTAGATATGAGTATTGGCGCCTGGACCTCAAACCATGCAAGGTCATAGATAGATACACACTGATGCTCGGGGATCCAGAGGGCACATGGGAGATAAGGCGTTTAGATCCTGAGACGGAGCTCTTCCAAGTAGTAGCGCAAAGCCCCAGGAAGGAGGAAACATTTTCGGACTTGGAGAAGAGCATAGCTGCGCAGGAGGATTCCCTCAAGAACTATCGTCCGAAGAAAGAGGATTTTGAAGATGTTGAGGCGATAGTTGAGGAGTTTGGAAACGAGTATGCCTTAAGGGTCGGAGGTGGCAGCATCGGCATACCTTTGGGCTCGAAAACATGGTTGCATGCAGTCGTTGCAAGGCCAGATATCGTTGCCCGCCATCTCGATGTGCAAGCAGAGATTGCGGTCAGGTCCATGAGGGCGCTTAGCGATGCTGGAGCCAAGTTCATTTTCGGGGGCGGAGACATGGCTTCGAACGACGGCCCATTCTACTCACCAAAATTTTTCCATGATGTGCTGCTACCAAGACTAAGGAGAATTGCTGATGCTTGTCATGAATATGGCATGTACTACCTGTTCGCATCAGATGGCAATCTGTGGCCAGTTGCCGACGACCTCTTCGGAAGATCAGGAGTGGATGGTTATTACGAGATAGATAGGAGGGCTGGAATGGACCTTGGAAAGCTTAGGACAAGATACCCAAAACTGATATGCATAGGAAACATCAGTTCCCATACCCTGCACAGAGGATCTATAGAAGATGTAATTTCCGAGACCAGATCCTGCATGGAGGAGGCCAAAAGGAGCGGGGGGATAATCGTTGGCGTTTCGAACCAAGTTACGGCCTTAACGCCAAGAGAAAACATAGAAGCGATGCTCGAGACGATAAGGAAAAGTAACTCATAAGCATTGTCTTAAAATACAAGCTGAAGTGCGAAAAAGATTCGTGATAATTGGATAAGATTCAAATTAGCGAATGTTCTAGTTGCGAGAGAAAAGGATGGTTTAGAAGAAAATTTCTGCTGCCACCTCTGGCTCTTGAAATAGCACAAACTAGGAAAATAAAAGCTTCGCCGAGCACGATGCTAATAGATGAAGAGATTGTTAGGGCATGTCCTTTCTCAACTGACCTTGACCGTGCTTCTAACTGTTCCTAATTGTGCTAATCGAAAAAAGCTACCGGCAAGTTGTGACTTTATCACTTGTCTGGAAGCGGGCACAAATCAGCCAGTGACAATCTTGATCATATATTTCTACAATTTGAGTCCATCGATTGAGAAACCAAGGCCAAATGGATGCAGAGTTTCAGTTCTAACTTTTCCTTCCTTTACGGTAAATAAGCTTCGATGTCTGTTTTGGACCTCCATGTAGGCGAATGGAAGATACTGCCTAGCATTGTACTCAAATCCCTTCAAAGGCTTCGAGCGTGCAGCTAGGCTGGCAGAGTGCACGAGCGCCAGGCCTGGGCACGTCAAGTCCTGGATCGAGTATGGAATTCCATAATGTTCCATCTTCGATATGTACAGGAGGCTTGATGAATGCCACTTACATGCTTTGACTGCAACTCCTGACCAGCCTAAATTGAGGGCTAGATCGAAGCTGCCAAGGTCCGTCACTCCCTCATCGGCCAGAACTGGCTTGATTTTAGCAACTTCCTTCATCGAGAACATGTGACGAGCAAGCTCACGCTCAGTTGGCTGTTCTATGTAAAGCAAATTATCGAATGCCAAAGGCGAGGTCCTTTTCAACTTCCTGAGGTATTCGAGCGTTGCATCAGGATCTGGATTCATCTCGTTGGAGTCGGCAGAAAGATAGAACTTTTCTTGTCCCATCTGCCTGAGGGTTTCGGATGCTATTTCGGCTACTGCCTTCGTCCTCTGAACATCCCAATCTATGTCTGTGCCGCTCAATTTCACCTTCAGGCAGAAAACCCCATCTCTCCCAATCCATTCTTCAAGGCTTACGGGCAGGCCATCCTTTGGATCGTTAGCATCAACCTCATCTTCCGTCAGTTTATCCAAGGCTCCAACTAAGTGGAAAACTGGAAGCTCTTCCGCATAGCGAGGCTGAAGGTAGTCCGAGATGTATTTTCCGCAGAATTCCTCTCCAAGGTAGAAGCTTAGATCGTGCTCCATGTACTTGCTACTGTACCCATCGTAAGAACAGATTTTATTTACTCGACCAAATGCGTCGTGGAGAGCTGCATCTATCGGAGAAGTGGACACGAGCACTCCTAGAACTGGCATTGGAACCTTCAGTCCGACCTCTCTATCAACTTCCCTCGCAAGCCTCAGGATCTCGTCCCTTGCTCCTAACATTATGTCGATTGGATGGGCAAAGGAGTCATGCATGCGCTTCTCCAGCATCTTGCAAGTCCCCTCGCCAATCAGCTTCATCGCTTCCAACTTCTTCTCATGCGTGTCGGTCGGATCTGGGAAAGCCCATTTATCGATGAGGGGCATTGCTCCCCAGCCTTCCGCCACATCGCCCTTCTTGTTTTCAACCGTAGCCTTTACGATGAGAGATGTTGAATCTGTAACCACGACGCCACCAAACTTCAATGGGACGCGGAGTTCATCCGATCTAAGGATCGGTTCCAAGCTTACTATCCGGATGTCGGAATCCAATCGATCCACCAGAGCAGTATATGAATCGTCCAGAGATGCGCTTAAATCTTATCCAGAATTCGCCTGATGTAATCCAGATCTTTCTTTGTTTGGCTGATCAGAGTCCCAATATCTACATTTTCATATTCGCTGTGGATAGAAATCGGCCCATCGAACCCAATCTTTTTCAAGTAACCAAAAACTTCCTGCCAAGGAACCAGGCCTTCAGAGAGTGGCACTATGCGAGGAACCCAAGTTTTCTGACCAGTTTTGTCATCTATCTCTCGGAACCAGCCAAAATCCTTAACAGCAACCATCCTTATTTTTTCTTGGAGCAAGTCCATACCGATTTTCCAACCAGATAAGCCCCCCTCGACGGCCATGTGGCCTGGATCGATGTAAGCGCCCAGTTTATTCGGATCGTAGTCCCCAAGGAGCATCCAGAGTATGGCAGGGTTTGCGCTCAGATAGTCACCTGAGTGAATGTGTATCCCAGCAGTTACATCGTATTTTGCACATAACTCAAAGATCCCTTCAAGCTGGCTGCGAACCTTGTCGATCTGCCACTTTAGCTTACCGAAGCCTTCGTACATCCAGTAACCTAACTTGAGGAACTTCACTCCGCACTGAGAAGCAGCCTTGAAGATTTCTTCAGCATATCTTTCCTTCGAATCGGTAATGCTTGTCGTGATCATAGGCACGATCAATCCCTTCGATTCCAATATCTCCACAGCCTTTGGCAGAGCCTCGATTACATTCTCTGGAAGCACATGGCCCCCTGGTCGAACTGTAAGGTCCACTCCATCGAAACCCATCTCGGCGATGCGATCCCCAGACTCACTCACAGATAGATTGCCAACATCCTTAAGCATCTTGGAAAACATTAATAGATGCATGTTCTTGATGGCCAAGTTATAGGAGGGAATTTAAATATTTCTTACTTCTTCTCTCTTGCATTTTGTACAGGATAAAGAGTGCTGTGATGAATGTTTGGTTTTTGAGTGAGATATTTTCATTACTGATCTCTGTTTGCTTCTGGATCAGGTTTTCTATCGATGGTGGATTTCGAATATATGTCGGAGCTCAAGCCCTTTTGGATTGACCCTGCTATCGATAGTTATGCCTTACAATAGCTCAGAATGGCTTCTCTTGTCAGGCGTTAACTATAGAGACGGAGAATAATAGATTCTACCACCCATAATCTTTCCATTGCTGGTTAAGATATAGTACTAGACACTGTAAGGAAGATAAAGGAAAGAAATAGCTGGTTATCGGCAATTGTGAAATTATATTGCTCTATGTACGTAGTCAATAAGGTTATAAAAGAACTAGCATTGTTTTTGGAAGGAACTTCAGAAATGGATAGCGAGAGCTTAAGTGAGGAATTGGATCGAATTCCCATAATCGATGTTCACTCCCATATCGACCCAGAAAGGCCTCAAGCGATAAACATAGGTGACATCCTGTTTTACCATTTCCTTCAAAGAGAGATCGTTTCAGCTGGAGGTGATGGCGGATTTTTCTCTTCCCAAGCACCCATCAATGAAAAAGTAGCTTATTACTTAAGATATGTACCGTTAATAGAGAATACCGCAACCTATTGGTGCCAAAGGAAGATCCTTAAGGACCTGTACGGCTTGGACTTCAGCGATAAAAATTGGGAAATTTTGAACAACAAGATAGCCATGGCTGGAGATGATCCCTCATGGCCTGAAAAACTTCTTGTAAAGAATCTCAATGTAAAGTCATGCCTATGCTGCACAAGTGATGCGACGGAACGAAAAAGAGAAACATTTCGCAAATATTCATTCCTCCTTCCCCATTTGGAATCGTTCAGTTTTGGCCCCAATTACCTCGAAAGCCTAATGGCTTTTATTGGGGCGGAGCATGGCGCTTATCCTGAAAACCTAGACTCAGCTCTAGAAAGCTTCACAGAGTTGATCGCGAAAAATATAGGAATGGGAATCAGGAGTTTTGGTTCAGCCATAGATGAAAACCTGGAAATAATTTTGTCAGAAGATGCGGAAGTTAGGAGAATATACAGGGATTACGTTTCGGGAAAGGAGTTATCCCAAAGGGAGAGAAATGCCCTGTCCACTAGGTTCCTCTACCAGTTTCTTCAAACCATCGAGGATAAGGCGGTGGCTCAGTGGTACTTGGGAGCTGCGTGGAAATTCGGTGGAAGGAAAGGTGAATTTGGCTACGGTGAATCCTATGTATACGTAAATCATAAGCTGATTCCTAGCATTCTTAAAGTGTTCAAGGATTTTCCGAAGGTCAAGTTCAATGTCATGTATTGCGCTGAAGCTCTGAGCCAGCAGCTAACGGTCATCGCTCGAATGCTTCCGAATGTCACTCTTCTTGCATTCTGGTGGCACAATCTTTTCCCAACGTACATCGAAAAACTCATCTCGGAAAGAGTCGAAGCTTTGCCTGCAAATAAATGGATCCTTGTAGCGACAGATGCCTACAATTGCGAATGGAGCTATGGCAAGCTCTCCCTTGTCAAGAAGTGCCTTGCAAAGGTCCTTGCTAGAAAAATCGATGAGGGTTACTTGACGGTGGATAATGCAATATCTTTGGCATGGCGTATCCTGTATCGGAATCCATGCGAGATATACAAAATCTGACATGGCAATAGCGATGGAGAAAGCGCCCATGGCATTTCTTGCTATTGGTCTGGCTCGTACCGGGGATAACTTTTGATCCTCTTATGTAAGATCGATGGCCTTATGTTCACTAACTCCCTGCAATGGAAAGGAGTTGTGCCGCGTTTCCGCCAAGTATCTTTTCCTTATCCTCACTTGAGATCCTAGAAAGCTCAACCATTAACTTCAGGGCTTCTGCGTAAAGAATTGGGGTCCGTGTTCCGAAGAGTATCCTCGAGCTCCCGATCTGCTTCACCAATCTCTCCAGGCCATCAAATGGCCCACCAATCCCGTCAATTGCAATGTAGAAATTCGTGCTCTTTGGGGCGTATTTCAAAAGTATTTGGACAGAACTGCTGAAGTGTTTCCCACCGCCAACTATGAAAGTGTTCTTCGGATAATGTTCAACAGCCTGGGCCACCTCCAGTATCGGAGCCTCTGGCACGAAGCAGTAGCCTGGGTGGTGCCTCATATCCAACAGACTTGTCTGGATGTAAACAGGTAGCTTTAGCCTTCTGGCCTCGCCCATCAGATCAGCAACCTCTCCAGCCAAAAGGCTAAACTTGTGGTAGTCAGGATGGAGTTTTATGCCCTTAACTCCATAACTTTCGACGCACTCCCTTAGGTGGTCCTTCCAGAGGTAGAAGTTAGGATTGATTACCGCGAACGGTATTAATCTGTCAGGATGCCTCTTGCATGCTTCCCCCACTTCCTTGTTTCCAATCTCATAATCGTAGTAGAAGACACTGTTCAGAGAGGTGGCTACAGCCCTTTCGATTCCAGCCCTGTCCATCAACCTCAAGATATCTTCTGCACTTTCATATTTCAATGGCATGAAGGGCCATCTTCCTAGCAGAACATTAATGTCAATGATCAAGGCCATCACACCAACTCCAAAAGCTTGGCTGCATTTTCTCCCAGTATGAGCCGCTTGTCATTCTCGCTGATATCAGCATACTGAACCTTGGCCAGCTGGGCTGTGTAATTTCGACCAGGTGCATCTGAACCGAATAAGATCCTTTCTGGTCCTAGAACCTCAACGGCCTTTTCAACGATACCCCTTTCCGGATCGAAGCCGGACGTATCGAAGTAAAGGTTTGGGTAGTGCTTTGCAGCTTGAAAAGCTTTAACCCACATTCCTCCTGCATGAGCGAAAATAAATGTCGTATTTGGATAATTTTTTCCAAGTTCAGCTGCGATACGCATTGGAAAAACATGCTCAGCTCCAATCACTTCGCGCGCCTCCTGAGTTAGGCCCTCCTCTTCATGCCAGCTGTGAATGAGAACTGGAACTCTCAGCTCCGCTGCTTTCAGAAAGATTGGGTGGCCTGCAAGCAGACCCCTCAGGGGCAAGTTTGGCTCAGAGTGGATCTTCACCCCCTTAAACCCGTACACCTTCACGAACTTCTCCAAGATAACTGGAGCATCCGGATCTTGACAGATCCCCCTTATGAAGCCTATTAGCTTGCCAGGGAATGCATCTAACAGCTCCTTCACAAGCTCGTTGTCCTTGGAAAGACCCAGGACCACCTGTTTGTCGATTCCAGCCCTTTCGCCAGCCTCAAGCATCTCCTTGAAAGTTTCTCGCCACCCTGGCTGCACTTTTTCGAGATCAAGAAAAGGTATATGCACATGTATGTCCACGATCATACTCAAATGATCTGTCATTTTTCAACTGTTCAGGTCTTATAACCTTAATGATACTTTCTCACTTACGAATGAGCTCTTTGATATGATAGGATGGTACATGCTCCGATTCTGCATGCGATAATCGATGCAAAGCTTCTGGAAAAAATTCAGCGTTAACCATCAGAAGGGAGTGATCACTTGAGCCTCTTCATGATCCGCAGGGCATTGCGGCACGTGATCTTCTCGAAAGCCTCTTGGTCGATCTTTCCCTCAGCGAGCAGCCTACGGAGGTAGTTCAGGTGCTGCGTTCGACCTTCTTCGTCGGCGAAACAAACATCTGTTCCAAAAATCAAGCGATCTTGGAACTCATTCAGAAATTGTACACCATATGCCTCGTCCCGGGTCAGGGCGTTGTATCCGCTGAAGGCTGAGATGTCAGCATAGAGATTCGGATAGGTGCGCAGTAGACGTGCTACGCTGCCTTCCTCGATAATCGCACCCTTTGGATAACCCGATTTTTCCTCTACCCTCAGGTTGGCGCCAATCTCGGCCCAAAAACCTGGGCCGTGCCCGACGACTATCGTTTCTGGAACTTGTTGCAAAAGCCTTTCCAAGTG
>CAZWAU010000225.1:0-5884 GCA_964631995.1 uncultured Nitrososphaerota archaeon | reverse complement strand
CCTGTAGATTCTGGGACTTGCTACATCCATTGGCAGGCCAAGTCTGTCGATACCAGCATTGAATAATCTCCCGGCAAGGTTCTTCGAAATGGGCCTTGTTGCTAAGCTTATGGGTAGAGACAGTGAACGGAGATTTTTTACAACATACAATGCCCTTTCGACCCAATCATGTGTTTGGACAACTTGTACGCACACCCTCTGGAACAGGCTTTTGTATCTCGAAAGGGAGCTGAAAACCTCCTCGTCTTCAAAAGTTGGCCAACTTATTCTAGATAAAGCATTTCGCGCATGGCTGCCCATCGCCTGAGGGCAGTAGCTGCATCCGAACCTGCAATCTCCGGGAATCATTATGTGTGCGGTCGTAGGTTTGACATCGAGCCTCAATTTTTCCAGGCCCAGAAGCCCAGCTGTTCCAATTGCAACATTCAGCATAGAATTTCACCTGCTGCAACCTTTCTCAAGCTCATGATGCATAGAAAATATGTGTCGTTCTCTATGAACGATTATCATATTGCGCAGCACTCCTCCCTCCTGCCCGTCGTGAAGCCATTCCTCTCCGCAAATATGACCGCGCTCCTTGAAGGCATCACGATCCTATCGATTCCAAGCAGAACAGCCTCCTGGTCGATCCTTTTCCTATACTCCCCTTTTGGCCTCATGCACCCTAGATACACTGAGGATTTCTGAAGCTTCTCCTTTGCCTCCTTCAGGATGTCTGCAACTTCGCTCAATGGTGGTGGCTCAAGATTTTCGTACAAAGTTCCAGGCGTTGGAACCAGAACATTGAAAATTACAGCCTCAGCTCCAATCGAATCTAGGACCTCTATGGCTCTCTTTTCACCTGCAATCTTTCCCCTTTTCAATCCTATTGTGATGTGGGGAACAACCTTAACATGCCTTCTCAGAGAGCGGTAAGATTCTATGTAATCTTCCACAGATCTTTCCAGACCATAAACCTCGCGTATGGTCTCTTCGTCGCAAATTAAGTTGAATGATGCAACCTGCACGAACGGAGATATGGCCTTAACGCTCTCCTCCTGGATAAGTCCTGTGTGAACTATCAGCCTGTAGCTCCGAGAAAGGCTTCTGAGAGTGTCGATGTGTTCCAACAAGGGAACCTCTCCTCGATCGTTGCAGCCTCCCGTCACGAGGCAGCTTTTGGCATCACTTCTGACGATGTTTCTAAGGAAATTGGTATTGCAGTGTGGACACCTAAGAGCGCATTCTCTTCCAGTTATGCTGACTTTCGCTGTCTTGGTAGGGTAGACGAAATCTATTTTTTTGAAGGGCCCAATCCGGAGCTTCTCACCAACGTACTTCGCATCCCTCCTTCTCCATCCGAACACAAGCATTTCATTCAAATCTTTCTTTCAAGAAGGTTGGCCACATCTTGGATTTTGCGTCCATCAAATATAGCTGGCCGACCAGCATGGTGGTGAAGAAACAATCAATATTCTTTCTCATCAACCCCTCCACCTCAGATATGGCTTTCTTGCTGCCGTCAGGGCATCAAGCCTGGAGGTTGGAGTTGTTTCGGGGGCGTTTCGAAGCAGGTCGGGGTTTTTCTCCGACTCTTCAGCTATCTTTAGCATCGCCTCAATGAATGCATCCAGGGTCTCCTTCCCCTCAGTTTCAGTGGGCTCTATCATGAGCGCCTCCTTTACTATAAGGGGGAAATATACCGTGGGTGGGTGAAATCCGTAATCGATCAGCCTTTTCGCTATGTCCATCGCATGTATACCGAGTGCAAGTTGTTTTTTGCCTGAAAGCACGAATTCGTGCTTGCAGATGCGATCGTAAGGCAATTCATATGCTCCTTTCAGCTTATGCATGACATAGTTGGCATTTAGGACCGCGTTTTCTGCAACCTCTTTCAATCCATCTGGACCCAGTGACCTGATGTAGGCGTAAGCCTTGATGAGAACCGAAAAGTTTCCATAGAATGCTTTTAGGCGCCCAATCGAGTCAGGACGGTCATAATCCAAGAAGTACCTTCCCCCTTCTTTCTGAACGATCGGTATTGGTAGAAATCGAGCCAGGTGCTCCTTAACACCGACAGGACCTGAACCTGGACCTCCACCTCCATGGGGGGCTGAGAATGTCTTGTGGAGGTTCAGATGGACCATGTCAAAACCCATGTCCCCAGGTCTAGCTATACCGAGGATCGCATTCATGTTCGCTCCATCGCAGTACATCAAACCCCCCCTCTCATGAATGATCTCCGATATTTGGAGTATTTTTTCCTCGAACAAACCCAAAGTGTTTGGATTCGTGAGCATGAGCACCGCCACATCCTCAGTTGCCTTGTTCTCCAGCTCAACGATGTCCACTCCCCCCTGCGAATCTGAAGGAAGTTCAACAACCTCATATCCGCAGAGCGCTGCGCTCGCCGGATTCGTGCCGTGCGCCGAGTCTGGCACGAGTACCTTTTTCCTGGTCTCGCCCCTTTTCTTGAAGTAGGCCTTCGCCATCATCAGACCAGTAAGTTCGCCCTGCGCACCAGCTGCTGGTTGGAGCGTGAATGCATCCATTCCCGTTATCTCCGCAAGGTCCCTTGAGAGCTCGTATATTATCTGGAGGCAGCCTTGGCTCAGTTCTTCAGGCTGATATGGATGAGCCGATTTGAACCCCGGAAAGCTGGCTATTTCCTCGTTGACCTTTGGGTTGTACTTCATCGTGCAGGAGCCAAGAGGATAGAAACCTGAGTCGACTCCGAAGTTCATTCTAGATAAAGCTGTGTAGTGCCTCACCACATCAACCTCTGATACCTCCGGAAGTGGAATATCGCGCCTGAGCTTCGCATCTGGTATGCCCAACTCCTGCTCTGGAACATCGAGTTCTGGCAAAGAAGCTCCTTCGCGGCCTGAGACGGATAATTCGAAGATGAGCTTCATACAGAGATCCCCTTCAGTACTTCGATTAGGCACTCTATATCGGATCTCGTATTCCTCTCTGTTGTGCACAGAAGCCAGCAGTCTTCTAGTTCTCTGTAGAACCTTTTCAATGGGAGCCCGCCAATTATGTGGTTCTTAGCAAGTTCCCTGTTGATCTTTGAAGGGTCGATTGGGCACCTTACGACGAATTCATTATAGAAAGGTTTTTTGAAACGCGTTTCGAAGCCATTCAACTCCGATATTCTGGCGTGAAGGTACCTTGCCTTCTGAGCATTCAGCTGCGAAAGTTTCCTGAACCCGTTCCTCCCAAGTGCTGCCAAGTATACCGTCGCGGCCAAAGCATTCAAAGCTTGGTTCGAGCAAATGTTCGATGTAGCCTTCTCGCGCCTTACGTGCTGTTCCCTGGCTTGGAGTGTCATCACGAAGCCTCTTCTTCCTTTGGTGTCGGTTGTCATGCCAACGAGCCTCCCAGGTACTTTTAGTAGAAACTCTTGGCGGGTTGCCAAGATGCCCAGGTAGGGGCCTCCGAAACTTATGCTGTTGCCAAGGCTCTGTCCTTCCCCAACGACTATGTCGGCGCCTAATTCTCCAGGAGCCCTGAGAAGGCCAAGCGAAGTTGGCTCCACCACGCAGACCACGAAGAGGGCTTTCTTCTCATGAGCCACCTTGCCAATATCTTCAAGTTCTTCCAAATTTCCAAAAAAGTTTGGATTTTGGACAAGCACTGCAGCTGTCTTCTCCGAAACCTCCCTTTCCAATTCGACCATTGAGGTAATTCCATCATGCCAACCAAGCTCTCTGTATTCCAGCCCGCGCCCTTCAACATATGTCTTTACGACCTCTCTGTATTCGGGGTGAATCGTTGATGAAGCTATGACCTCCCTTTTTCTGGACACATTCGTGGCCATGATTGCCGCTTCAGCAAGAGCTGAAGCACCGTCGTAAAGAGAGGCATTGCATACATCCATCCCTGTGAGTTGGCAAATTAGTGTTTGAAACTCAAATATGGCCTGGAGCAATCCTTGACTTATTTCCGCCTGGTATGGTGTATATGATGTGTAAAACTCAGACCTGCCAATCAGGTGGGGAACGATGCTCGGTATAAAATGGTTGTAAGCTCCAGCTCCGAGGAAGCACCTGTAGCTTTCTACGTCCGCATTCTTTCTGCTGATCTTGGCAAATTCATCCATGAGCTCTTGCTCAGAAAGCGGAAGCTGAAGCTTTAGCGGCCTTCTGAGAACGATTTTCTCATCTATATCTTTGAAGAGATCTTGGATCGATTCGATCCCGATCGAATCCATCATCTCCCGCCGCTCCTTCTCCGTGTTTACGACGAACCTCATTTAAAACACCGTAAAATTGGAGTTCTTCTCTTCATCCATGGGCCGTACTCTTTTTCTCCTCAGCTATGTATTTCTCGTACTGCTCTAGCGTCATAAGGGAACTCAGTTCTCCTTTGTTGGAAAGCTGGATCTTGAAGATCCATCCGCCGCTGTAAGGCTCTTGGTTGATAAGCTCTGGATGGTCCTGAAGGCTTTTGTTGACTTCCAGGATGTGTCCGGATACAGGGCTATAGATGTCCGAAGTTGTCTTCAATGAGTCGACTATCGCGACGCTCTCGAACTGTTTAACCTCTCTGCCAACCTCTGGAAGCTCGACAGTTACTATGTCTCCAAGCTGGCTCTGCGCATAATCGGTTATTCCAACCAAGCCTGTGCTGTCTTCGACGTAGATCCATTCGTGCTCCTTTGTGTACAAGTATCGCTCGTGTTTCAAACCATCCGTACCTCTATTCGAGTTTCAAGCTTGATTTTTAACTGATACGCCTCTTATCTGTTTTGGTCTAATAACTGTCAAAATGTTGATTCTGCTTTCACAAAAGTACCAAGCCGTTCTCCTTGCAGTAAAATTTCGCAAAAGCCACGCTCAGGGCATTTTGGCTTGCCTACTTTATCTCCATGTACTCGTAAGCTTTGCGTGAGGAATCGAAGCAGTAGTGCACTTTTTGGAAATCTTTACGCATCTCTGCAACATCCTTGGCCACAGAATTGGGATTCTCCTTTTTGATGATAACTCGCTCCATGAGTTCGGCGATCTCCACCATCTCCGAGCCTCCCATTCCGAGCCTCGTTATCTCTGAAGTCCCAAGCCTGAGCCCCCCGGGTTTCCTGTAGTCGCGACCAAGCCTCTTGTCCCAAGGCAGGAGGTTTCTGTTCGCTATTATGTTGGCCGCCTCTAGATCTTTCTCTATACTCGCTCCGTCACCAAACTTTGAGATGTCCAAGATGATAGTGTGAGACTGCGTGAATCCCTTATGCTCGCACAAAACATCGAAGCCCCTTTCATAGAGTGCTTGCCCCAGCCTCTTGGCATTTTCGATGATATTTCCAGTGTACTCCTTCCCGAACTTAAGCATCTCGGCAAGGGCTACAGCCAAGCCTGCAACATTGTGCAGGTGGTGGTTGCTAACCAGTCCTGGAAAAGTGACCCTCTTGATCTTCTCACCAAGCTCCTCCTCCGCAACAACGGTTCCATGCTGCGGGCCTGGAAGAGTCTTGTGCGTGCTCATCGACATCATCTCCGCTCCCTCTCTGAGCGGATCTTGGAAGTGCCCACCAGCGATCAGCCCCGAGACATGGGCTGCATCGTAGGCAACACTTGCCCCAACTTCCTTGGCAACCTCTTTCAGCTCCCTGACTGGGTGTGGGAAAAGGAAAACGCTTGCCCCAAACATCAAAAGCCTTGGCTTGACCTCCCTTATTCTCTTCTCAGACTCATCAACATCTATGTTCATCTCCTTCTCGTCAAGTTTGAAGTACTCAACATTCAACCCTCTGACAGCGCCCGCCGTGCCGCCAAGGTAGTCTCCGGTTTTTGCTTTTAGAGGACCCATCGATATGTGGCCACCGGACGGTATTGGAAGGGCGAAAATCGTGTCTCCAGGCTCTGTGAGTGTTGTGTAAACTACAAGATTGGCCACAACTCCTGAT
>CAZWAU010000224.1:0-3254 GCA_964631995.1 uncultured Nitrososphaerota archaeon | reverse complement strand
ATCATCACAAGCTCCCCGATCACAGAACTTCCGATAGCTTGAACAATGAACGAGGGGAGCTGCTTCTTCTGTATCCCGGAGCTAAGTGGCTCGAACTCTTCCTTAGTCCCTTCGATCGTGGCCCTTCCTTTCGCTGTGAATTGGCCAACCGACGGCGTATATTGTACCGTTAGTATGAATGGGGCCTCGGCTACGGACTCGGATCTCTGCTTCAGGTCTAGGATGTTGACGTTCAAAGAGACCTGCAGCTGCTGTGGCAAGGCCACATCTTGGTCCCAAAGTCTCTCTCCAGATAGGCTCGTCAGGAATACCTTTACGTTCAATTCGAACCGCAAAGTTGGTTGCCTTGGCGATTTAACCCTTAATGGTCATCCTATCCGGAAAGCCAAATATGTGCTGACCCCTTCGTTAGAACCAACCTGTTTTCGCAAACCCTTATGTCCGAGCTACTTCCCGGGATTTCAATTATCAAGGGCCCTTCATAACGGATCTTTTCCATCGCCCTCCTGAAGCTTGGCCAATCTATGCTACCCATCAATGGCGGCAGGTGCTGATCGCCAGAACCATCGTTGTCGTGGACATGGGTTGCAATCAAAAAATCTCCAGCCTGCTCCATGGCAATGGAAATGTCAATGGCGTTTACATTTGCATGCCCTGTATCTAGGCAGATTCCTAGGTTGTCGGGATCTTTCTCTACCACCCCCAGAAGGTCCAAGATCTTGCAACCAAAGATGCTCTCCAGCCTGTTCTCTATTGCTATCTTGACACCAAATTCTTTGGCATATTTGGACAGTTTACTGAAAATCTCGACATTCAATTCCTCCATCTTTTTCGTAATCGAGATCGAATCAAGTTTCGTGTCCTGCTCCATCATGACGGTGTGCATGACGAGAATGCTGACGCCCAGAAGGTTTGCGAATCCAAGCCAGCGCTTTGCCCTCTCTAGTGCTTTTTCCTTTATGTTTACATCCCTGCTCCCAAGTTCTTTGTCAAGATCGCCAAAGGGTGCGTGCATCTGCACCATCCTCAAATTAAGGCTCGAAGCCAATTCCTCTAGTTCTCGAGCCTTTCCTTCAATTTTTCCCTCTCGCTCGATCCTCGCTAGATGCTCGAAAGAGTATTCCCCATACCTTATCCCAAAAGCTCCTAGTTTCTCCAGTGCCTTCTCCACTGGAACCATCTCGTAAATCCATGTATCGAAGCCAAGTTCATTCATCCGATCCACCTGAATTGCTGATGTCAAGTCATGTTCGAGGCTGCCGTGACATTAGGGGTAGTTAAAGATAAGCGAATTGGCCCAGCACTTGACTCGACTTTAATGCGGCTTAAGGTGGCACTCCAGAATATTGGGAAACTAACTAAGTGCATGAGATTTTTCGCTTTGGGCGATCGAGCAATCTTTGGTCGGATAACCTATGGATCTTAAATACGAATGTTGGGCAGGGCCTTTTATGGTATCGAGATTCAACCTGAGGCCATAATCGTTGCCTGTAACGTAAGGCTCCACATAATTTCTAAGGCTCCCTTTAGCGACAAGCTAATTTTAGTTTGTGCGCAGTCTTGAACTCCACACAGGCGAATGAGTTCGCAGCTTTTGCCATTTACAAACCATTAGCAATTATGAATATAAGAGAGTCAGCACTAAGAGGCTGTTCAGCTTAAAAAACTGAGCAGGTCAAGATTGCGGAGATAGGGTCTGAAGATTCGGAAATGATTTTCTGAAGGGAAGCTAAAGAATGCCTTTGAAATTTTTCGACAGTATAACGCATTCTTGACTTGGTTTTATAGCAAAATTATTTTAACCTTTTGATGCAACTAACCGGCGGTAAGTGAAACTATACATGCTTAAAGCAGGAGCAGCAAACGTTTGCATAACGCCCCCATTGGGAATCAAGATAAGTGGGTACTTCGAGGAAAGGAAAGCCAAAGATATTCACGACGACCTTTTTGCCAGGTCTATCGTATTTGACGACGGAGAAACGAAGCTTGCCATAGTAGTTTGCGATTTGATAGGAGTTAGCAGGGCATATCTAGACCAAGCGAAACTGTTGATCGAACAAAGATGCGGAATCCCTCCAACAAATGTCCTCGTCTCTTGCACCCACACCCATACCGGCCCAGAGGTTGAGGACATGGGTTATGGTGGGATCTTGGTTCAGAAGATTGCAGACAGTGTGCAGCTTGCCTGCAACTCCTTGACAGAGGCGGAGGTTGGATTTGGGAAAGAGGAGGAGGGCAAGCCCCTTGGTAACAGGAGGTTTTTCATGCGTGATGGAACAGTTTGGACGAACCCTGGGACTATGAACCCAAATGTGGTAAAGCCAGCAGGGCCGGTAGATCCGGAGATTGGTGTGCTTTGTGCAAGGGATCTGAATGGAAAAACGATCTGCCTTCTGGCGAACTACGCTATGCACTACGCTGGCCTAAGCCCAACCAAGAAGGGCGAGGACATGTACACGATCTCAGCTGATTACTTTGGCATCTTCTCCAAAATGATCCAGAGAATGAGGGGAGAGAAGTTTGTCGCCATTCTTGCAAATGGAACTTGCGGGGACGTGATAATGTTTGATGCCATGAAGCCACACAAAGAAGTTAACAAGTACTTCGGGCATGCTGAGCGCGTTGCGGCACTGGTTGCCTCAAAAGCACTGTGGGCCTGGAACCAGATGGAGTTCCATAACTCATTGAAGTTAGGGGCTGCGATGGAGGAGCTAACGATCCCGAGAAGGGTTCCAACCGACGAAGAGATCACGTTAGCGCTTAAACTTGCAAGAGGCGAGCTCGAAGCCAGGAACATGAGGCACTTTTCGCTGAAGTACTTCTTTGCTCCAAAGATAGAAGATTTCAAGAGAGGGCCCAAGGAAACGAGGACATGGGTCCAAGCTTTGTCGTTTGGGCACTTGGCAGCTATTGTTGGGCTGCCTGGAGAGATCTTCGTCGAGCATGGACTGAAGATAAAGAGGGAGTCGCCCTTCGAGCAAACATTCGTTTTTGAGCTGGCAAACGACTCGGTTGATTACGTGCCTACAACAAGGGCCTTTCTTGAAGATGGTCCATTGGCAGCCTCCGGTGGTTATGAAACGTCGATCGGTCCGAATACTCTGATCCCTGAAGCGGGGGACATGATGGTCGAATCTGCTTTGCGAATGCTTGGCAAGCTACACGAACGTGCGTGAGGTGCAACTTGTACTACGAGCTAAGCGATTAGTCGCAGATTTTTCCATAAGCGAGATTTAAAAAAGACAGAAGAAGCT
>CAZWAU010000223.1:0-5510 GCA_964631995.1 uncultured Nitrososphaerota archaeon | reverse complement strand
GAGGAATTCGATCGCCACAAGGAGCTTTCAAGGATCGGCGCTAGACAAAGGTTCAGATCAGGTCTTGCGGATCAAAGTGAGCAGACGATCGCCCTACATACAGCAACTCACTTGCTGCATGCTGCGCTCCGCAAGGTACTTGGTCCAGAAGTTAGGCAGAAAGGGTCGAACATAACTCCCGAGCGCCTGAGATTCGATTTTTCATGGCCTGAAAAGCTATCGGAAGAGCAATTGAGGCAGGTTGAGGAACTCGTGAACCAGCAGATCCAACGTGGCCTAAATGTCACTAGGGAGGAGATGCCGCTCGAGGAAGCTTTAGAGAAAGGAGCGCTAGCGTTCTTCGATGAGAGATACAATCCAGAGAAAGTGTCGGTTTACACTGTTGGCGATTTTAGTAAGGAAGTTTGTGCAGGACCACATGTACAGAATACCAAGAACATGGGGAGATTTAAGATAATAAAGGAAGAAGCCGTCAGCGCTGGAACAAGAAGAATTAGGGCTGTCCTCATAAAATAGGATTTTGTCTTAGATACAAAGTGCTTACCGAAGCAAGTTAAAAATAATCGCTTCTAGTCATGTGACTTTGTCCAAAGAAAAGTTCTTTCGTAAAGATTCCAACAAATAAACTTGCTCATCGTGAATTGAACCCTTTATTAAGGAGATTCGAAATATATTTGCTGACAAATAAAATTGGATAACCGATATGAATTTTGTCGATGAAAGAACGTTCTTAGAAAGCTTTGAAGGCATGATGCATCACATTTAATTACTTTTAGAACACATGGGCTGGAAAGCCGTATAATCTATTGCCTGAGCAGGATGGTTCTGGCAAACGATGGCTGGAAAGATCAAAGCCGTAACGTTAGACCTTTGGCAGACAATCCTTCTCGAGAGAAATGGGAATAGCGCAAGGAGAAACTACATTCGCTGCGAAAACCTCTCTAGAGCTTTTTCCGAAATTGGATTCCAGGTCTCCACATCGGATTTGGACTCAGTCCTTAAGGAGCTTTCCTCTTGGCTCTCAAGTATCTGGAAGTTGGACAAGGATGTTACTCACTTCGATCAGGTCAAGTTCATAGCCGAAAAAGTTACTGGCGGTACTTTTTCCTTGGAAGAGAAACAGTTAGAGAAACTGAGTTTGGCTTATGCATCTCCAATATTTGAACTGCCTCCATTTCTAGATCCAGTAACCCATCGTGTTTTGAGGTGGTTAAAGGGAAATGGAAAAGGAACCGGCCTAATAAGTAACGTTGGGATGACTCCAGGTTTTGCCCTGAGGAAGTTTCTTGAAAGGGAGGAAATTTCGAACTACTTCGACGTAATGGTCTTCTCTGACGAGGCTGGAGTTCGAAAGCCAAATCCTTCGATATTCAAACTTGCAGCAGAGATGCTGAACTCCAGCCCGAATGAAATAGTGCACATAGGAGACGACCTGAGGAGCGATATCTGGGGAGCCAAGAACGCAGGTTACAAAGCCATACACCTATCGACCGAAATTGGTATCGACAAGATGGCTGAAAAAGATCCATCTTCCCTAGTTTGGATATCAAGGCAACTCAGCAAGGACATAAGGCAAGACGAAGTTTCTGCTGATGGAACCATAACATCCATTGAACAGATTATTGAGTCGATAGAGCGGCTCGACAGTTAGGCCATTACTCGAATGTGCTCCAAAAGATAACCACAAATCTATTCTTCAAGATTTTTGACCTTCAGCAATAGACACTAAAGACCTTGTTGATGGCTTTTGCAACATTCTTGCAATCTTCAGTGTTCCACCACTGATCGATCGAGATATAGAGTGCCCGATCGACATAATCCAAAGTGTTTGGGCACATGTCTGGAGAGTAGGCTGGAAGCTTTCCCTTGTAGTATGGGCATGTGAATGGACAACCTTCAGGGGTGGGCGTCTTCTGTTCCAAGATATGCTCCCAGTAGGAGTAGATGTGCCAGTCCCGGGCCGCCTTCGTTCCGCGAGCTCCAGCTGGAATCCCTTCTGCAATAAGGGCATCAGCAAGCTTCTCCGCAAGTTCCCTGTCCTTTGCGAAGAAGATGAGGGAGTATCCAACATCACCAATTATGTCATTGCTCCTCCTTGGAACTACTTTCTCGTATTTCTTTACCATACTCAGTACCCTTCTCATGTTCCTGTTGAACCTCTTGGCTTGGGCCTCAGTCTTCTTGAGCTGCACAAGGATTACGGAGCCTTCCAGCTCTGACATCCTGTAGTTCTGCCCGCAGAAAAGCTCTCCAGGGCGCCTCTCCTTTGCATACCTGTCCGGCCTCCAGCAAGCTGCTGTATCGTGCTGGCTCTGGGCCCTCGTGTAGAGCCATTCGTCGTTTGTAAGGACCAATCCCCCTTCGCCTCCACCCGTTATCTTGTATGTGCTCAGGCTGAAGCAGCCAAGGTCCCCGATCGTTCCAAGAAACCTGCCCTTGTATTTCCCACCACAAGATTGAGCATTGTCCTCGATGACGAAAAGCTTGTGCTTTTTGGCTATCTCCATTATAGGATCCATGTCGCAGGCGTTGCCAACCATGTGGACCGGCACTATGGCCTTTGTCTGCGGCGTGATCTTCTTTTCAACATCTTTTGGGTCGATCGTTAGCGAATCGTCCACTTCCGCTATGACCGGTATAGCCCTTGCTGCTACTACCTCTGCCGCCGTTGCGAAGAAAGTATACCCTGGAACTATGACCTCGTCCCCAGGACCTATACCACATGCTACATAGGCGCAATTGAGGGCGGAAGTTCCTGAGTTCACGGCCAGCGCGTAACGAGAGCCAAATAGTTTCTTCGCATACTCTTCCAATTCCAAGACTTTCGACCTCCTGGGGTTGTAGTAGCGGGCAAGGTGGGGCGAGGGAATGTCCTCCTTCTCGATGACCCGCTTGATCTTCGCTCTCGCTGCCGCACTATAGCCCCATGTGTCAGCAAGTTCCAGAAACTCACTTACGCCGATCTTGGGGGTGCCCTTGCCTTCAAATTTGCTTATCGATTTTTTTCCACCATTTATCGCGAGGTCTTTTTCTTCATAAATCTTGTCTTTCAACGCAGACTTTCTCATCTCGTAATAAATCAAGCATGTATTTATGTTTCCCCGTGAATGCCCGGTTTATTGCACCATTCAAATTTCATAATTGCATGAGGGCAATTTCTAAACTGGGTAATCGCAAACTTTCCTCCAAGCTTTTATCATGCATTCGACGCTTTCCCATGGGATCAAGCCGCATATTTTTGGGTCGTGACCAAGGATTATCGATTCCATCGCGGATAGGATGAATCCGCCTCCAGGTGCCAGAGTTTGGACCGCTTCTCGAACTCCTTTTTCTATCCCCTCAGGTGTTCCAATTCCAAGGGTGACGGGAGCATTCATCCCGCCCCAGAGACAAATTTCATCCCCAACCCTGTCTTTTGTTTCTTGCAGGTCAACATTGCCCTCAACTGGTTCAGGTCCATATAGTATATCCACACCAATATCCCTGAATATCTCCAAAGCTGGCATTATGCCGGTCGTGTTATGGTAGCAGAACTTCGCACCTCCTTTATGGACCAATTCGATCATTTTCCGCAACCTTGGGGCGAAGAAGGTTTTGTATAACATTGGAGACCAAATGTCCATGTTCTCGTAATATCCACGACATGTTATGGAATCTGCTGCTCCTGTCTCAAGGATCTGTTGTATATATTTCAAGTTCCATTCCAATATGACATCTAAAAGTTTGTGTAGGAGAGCTGGTTTTCTGAAACTCCACAGGATTAGGTTATCGATTCCACAGCTCCAGGCTGCGATATCCCCTAGGCTTATCGTCATACTGCCATTTATTAGGACTCCTCTTTCTTCAGCAAAACGCTTGTAGCGTTCAGCTTTCTCTCCAAAGATCTCTAGATCCTTCTCGGTTGGTTCCTCGAAAAGGTTTGAGAAACATTTTACGTCGTCCATGTTCTCGATCAAATACTTTACTGAACGGGATTTCGGGACCATGAAATCGCTCCACAATGGAACGTTGTCTCCATCAGGCCAGTCAGGTGTCTGGCGGACGACCTGTTTCAAAACGCCCTCGGGAGTATGGTACTCTTTCGATAATAGGGGATATTTTTCTCCTGTTACATTTTCCTTGCGGATATCTATCTTCACATCGGTTTTAAACTTCCAAGCATTGTCGGGATGTAAATACAGCATAGGATCTATGCCAAGCTTGAGAAAAATGTCGACAGCCTCAAACTGGTTACTCGAAGGTACAGTGTAATTTTCCGGGAGCTGGGTATCCCTGAATGTAAGTGGGACGTGATCTGCCTCCTCGTTGTTTATTGCGGCCAAGAGCCTGTCCTTAGAGGACAGCCTGTTTTTCATCGTATGGCAATGAGCATGCTCTCATTCTTTTAGGTTTTAATTGTTAGAAGCACCCTTGAATGCCCAAAGTATGAACGCGACAAGAATTGTTTAAAAAACAGCAGCTCCTTTCAGGCTAGTGCTTCCGGGGGTTTCATGGATTTATAGAACATTACAAATCCTATAGGATTGGGCTTAAGGTTCCTTAAAGGATGTGGAGCTTGATTGAAGAGCCATAAGCCATTAAGCGAAGAGGAGCACTATTCAAGGCCAGAAGTGAAGGAGGAGATAGCCAGATTCTCCAGGGATAGATGGGTAGGAGTTCACTGTTCCCTGAGGGACAAGGATGGGAGGCCAATCCTTTTGAGGTACGACCATGGAAGGCCAATCACATTGAAGAGTGAGAATGATGTGATGCAGCTTTTCAAGAGGTTCTACAGGCTCAGGCCAAGAACTTTCTATGGGACAGCAAACATCTACTCCAAGCTATCCAAAAGGTCAGATGTTTCCTCGCTCAAAAATGTTGTTGGGTGCATGCCAACTTGGGACATTGACAACGAGCTTGCCAGTTGGAAGGCGACCATTGAAGCTGCCAGAGAGATACATAACTTTCTCGAGAATAAAGGAATCGGATCTGTAATCATAAAGTGGTCCGGCAAGGGCGCCCATGTGCATGTCCATCAGTATGCTATCTCGAAGGAGTTCCGAGAGAGAGTACACCCTCTCGACGCTGCCTACGCGATGGTGGAGTTCACGAATATGAAGCTAAAGGACAGGTTCGACGACATAAGGTCCAGAACTGGATCGAGGAAACTAAGCATTGACAACGAGATGGACCGACAAAGGCTTTTCACAGCCCCATTGAGCCTTCACAAAGAACTCGACATGGTGGCAGTTGTCATAGATCCGAACAAAATCGATTCATTCGACCCAAGTTTCGCAAGCTTTGGCAACTTCAGGCACTTCAGGGGCTGGGACATCTTCAAGCCAGGAGAGGCGGATAACTTTGCGAAGGAGGCACTGGATTCTTTGGGAGGCTATCTTCCAGCACGCAATTTGAAGAAGGCCATGTGAAAGCATGCAGGGAAGAATCCTGAAGGTTAATTGGCGCCAAATTTTGCGCTAAAATGATTCAGCGTAATTTATTAAGGTGCAAGGGGTTCTTCTTATCATAAG
>CAZWAU010000222.1:0-6346 GCA_964631995.1 uncultured Nitrososphaerota archaeon | reverse complement strand
TATGGAATTAGGAAGGACCTAATGCTTCTTCTTTCCCTTCTTTATTCCATGTTCTTTTAAGAAATCTTCTAAATCTTCAGGAGTATTTGCAAATATGACAGGATTCCAACCACTTCCCACTCCGACAGTTATCCATCCCATCGTCCTTTCCGCCTTGAACATAAGTAACACGAGTTGCTCACGGTCTTTTACTACCAAACCACGGGATTTGAGAAAATTGAGTATTTCTTTTTCTTCGATGTAGTCCTTCTTATAGTGCAAGAACAGCTCCTCGAAGAGGCGACCTGCTTCTGCTTCTGTGTAAGACTCTACAGACATTATTTGCTTGGAAACCCCCTTGGTTCTTGGATATAAATTTGTCTAAGTTGCGAATAATGGCGTATAAGATGGCAAAATCGGAGAGTGCCAAAGTCGCGAGAACTGTCCAATTTCGGAAACGTGCACCAACCTTTCTATGCGATCTCGCCAGACAATCGATTCCGAACGAAGGTCGTGTCAGAGTTCTGGCCTTTGAGGCCGCCTAAATCCATCCAGACCCGCCTCTAGCATCATCCAGGCTCATATTTTAAGCGCTTTTTTGAAACTTAATTGCCCCCAACTCAACTTAGCTTAACGCAATGACAGTAGTTTTCTTTTTCTCCTTTCGTCTTTGAGTTTCTTGGCAAGAGAGACCGCGAACTCCATTTCGATTTTGGTCATCTTGAATTCATCTCCATGTGGACAATCCTCATCTATTGTAGCGCAATTTCTATCTTCGTCGTATATTATCGGATAGGATTTACATCCTTCTGGTCTGTTTTCATAAATCAAGCACTTTTTACCATCGTTAAAAACGCACCTTCCACCACGATTCTTTAACTTCAACCAACCATCTATGTTGGAAACGAAATAGCTGCGGTCAAATCCCAGACCTTCAATCCTTTCAATGTCTTCGTTTAGTAAGAGCATCTCGGTATCCAGGCAGCAACGAATACATTTGAAACGTATGCAGGGAGTTTCCATATGCCCGCTTTGAAAATTTAGGCATTCATGCACATATAAACATAGCCTTGCTTGCTAGGTAGTTGCCCTATCGTTTTTTTGGTCCATACTCGGCAGGCATATCCATGGAATCACAACCAAGCTCACGGCTGCCAATCTAGGCTAAAAGGGGAGCTGGATTGGGTGTCGTCCTTGCAAATGTTTATAACGCTTCCTCCATATGTACTGTAGCAGTGGACTGAGTATAGATCATATGACCCACGAATCGAATGTAGACGAAGAAGCTGTGTCAAAATTATTGATCGACAAACCCTCAGATTTCAGGTTTCATGCAACTTATTTGATCTATTCCCAGGCATGGGATAAGTCTACTTCTCAAGAAATTAGAAGAAAGTTGAACGAGATCATGACATCTCTTTCAAAAGGTGAGATCGACTACAAAACCTTCTACGAAAGGATCGGCCAATACAGGGCAGATTCCAATATTGAGCACTTCCATGTCGGCAGCAGGGTGAGGATCGAGACCCAAAGCAAGAAAGACTTGAGAAGAAGGGAAGCGAAAGATGCGAGAAATGCCAGACACAGAAGAAGATGATCTGGAAATAGCTCTGAAAAATCAACTTCTTTTCCCATCCTTTAAAGCATTTAGCCAGATTTTCCATCCATCCACGATTTTCGCTCGATAACAAGAATGGAGCATTCGAACCGAATAGGCGCCAAAGCTTATGTCGCTAGAAGACTGCTCAATCTGTACAGCCTCCTGTCTAGGGGCTTGCGCTTCCAAGCATATGTTAGCTTATGCGTCGTGATCTCCCCATTCTCGATCCCGACCATCAGCCCGCCTTTTCCCTTGAACAGTAGTTTTACCGCCTCCGAGCCAAACACGCTGGCTAGGTACCTTGAGAAGGCTGTTGGTGTCCCGCCCCTCTGTATGTAGCCAAGATTGCTCAATCTGATATCGAACCCAGTTTTTCTCGCTATCTCCCTTGCTATCTTGGACGAACTACCTGCGCCTTCAGCCATCACTATTATGCTGGACCTCTTTCCCTTCTCGCGGGCCTCTTTTAACTCGCGCGAAATTTTATCCAAGCTGTACTCTATCTCAGGGACCAAGATGAACTCCGCCCCTGCTGCTAGGCCAACGTGCAGCGCAAGGAATCCTCTGTTCCTCCCCATCACCTCAATTATGAACACCCTTTCGTGCGAAGTAGCTGTGTCCCTTATTTTGTCTATTGCGTCGAGCGCTGTGTTGACAGCTGTGTCGAATCCAATCGTGTAATCTGTGCCCGCAACGTCGTTGTCGATCGAGGCTGGAATTCCGATGATCGGGACACCGCTTACCTTGAATAATTCCCAAGCTCCTCGAAGTGAGCCGTCCCCTCCGACAACCACGACACCATCTATTCGATTCTCTATGAGCGTTTGGGCCGCTTTCCTGACCCCTTCCTTAGTTCTCATCTCCTCGCACCTTGCCGTCTTCAGTATCGTGCCTCCAAGGTTTATTATGCCACTTACAGATCTCCTCGTGAGAGCTTCAACCTCCCCCTCTATCAAGCCCTTGTATCCCCTCTCCACTCCCAAGACCTCAAGACCTTGGAAAATGGCAGTCCTGACCACAGCTCTGATACAGGCATTCATTCCTGGAGCATCTCCTCCGCTTGTTACGACAGCGATCCTCTTCATGCCTTTGTCGCCACCGGGGTATCTCTCTAGCATTATAGATTTTCCACTTTCCGTTTGGCGATGCAATGGTTTACGTGCAAGCGGTTTAGTGCTAATTCTTCCCAAGGAAATATGGCATCGGTAGTTGTTGCCAAGTGACTCCCCAAAGCAGCTCCAACTACTATATATACGGGATTGCCTAGATGTTGGAGGAAGACCATGAAGTTCAGCGTATTCACGGTCATGATGCCAGAGTTCTCCCCTGAGGAAACAGCCAGCATCCTCAGCAAGATGGGTTTCGATGGCGTAGAATGGAGGGTGGAGAAGTTCGTTGAAAAAGCAGGAGAAAGAACCTCATATTGGGGGTATAATAGAAGTACAATCGATCTAACATCCATTTTGGAAAAAGCACAGGAAGTAAAATCGCTTGCCGATAGGAATGGGCTCGAGATTTGCTGTTTAGCAACATACTTGGGCGTCGACCAAAAGCAAGATATCGAGAGGGTCGCGAAGGCTGCGAACTTAATGGGCTGCCCATACTTCAGGGTTGGTGCTCCTAGATACGACGGTACAGTGGACTACAACCACCTGTATTCCGAGACGATTCGAAACGTAAAAGAGGTAGAGAGAATTGCTAAAGAAAATGGAGTAACTGCCCTGCTAGAGATTCATATGGGAAACATCATGCCAAGCGCAGGCCTCGCCCATAGAATAGTATCGAACTTCGATCCGGAGCATGTCGGAGTCATCTACGATCCAGGGAATATGGTCTACGAAGGCTACGAGCAATGGAAGATGGGAATGGAGTTGCTTGGAAGATACTTGCGCCATGTCCATGTAAAGAACTCGGCATGGCGAAAGGATTCGGCAGGAAAATGGATGGCCGAATCTGCGAAACTTGAAGAAGGAATCGTTGACTGGAGGCAGGTCATTTCAAATCTTCGAGCCGTTGGTTACAATGGATATCTTTCTCTTGAGGATTTTTCGGAGCAAGATACAACCTCCAAACTCAAAAGGGATTTAGAATATCTGAGAAAATTATAAAATCTATTTCGTAAATAGCTACTTCTGGACGAATTACGAATAACCTGTGTTGTTTAGGGATTTGGAAAGGTGTTTTTGATATTAGAAGGATAATGTTTTATACAGATGGATTAACTATCCTTCCCATGAATAGTATGTTTCCTGTTCCCATTTCCTGAATTATGAAGATGAAAGGATGATCTGCTCTAAAGACTTTCCTTTCCAATATGGCTGTTAAATTTATTATCACAGCGGTCGCAGCTGCCGCCTCAGTTCCTTTTTCATCAACCCTAACGTATGCTTGGTGGACAATCTTGCTGATGAACAACTCTCTCCTACCTGTCATCCCAGAGAAATCCGCCTCTTCACCAAATGCTGTATGCATTCCTAAAGCGCTTAAAGGTTCCACCAAAGAGTATTTGGTATCGATTTCGAATTTAGGTAAGCAAATCTCATCCAGCTTCTCCTCCTTCATTTCAGCTCTGTACTCATCAAGCTTTTCCAGCGTTAATGACCTCTCAAAGACCTCGATGTTATTTGGCAAAATTATAAGCATCGAGATCTTATCTCCTTTGTAAGGAAGCTCCAAGATCTGAGCATCACCCGTATTGGCATAGTTGAACCTTATCGTTTCATTTGGAATCATGTGCATCATCTGAACCTTTTCTGTACTATTAGGACCAATCCAAAAATCCTCATCTCCAGTAAGAGATTCATCGAATGCCCATTTCCAATCCCCTTTGAAGTAGATAGCATTTGTTAAAACAAGCCTCGTATACTCGTTGAGATAACCTGGAGGAATCAGATCCTGAATCTTATGATTTGTTTGCTCCTCTATGAAGGAGTTGATAGTTTCACGCGACTCCTCGGCATTCTCAATAAAATCCAAAACCTCTGCTTTTCCACCATAATATTCTTCTACATTTTTCAAATATTCTTCGAGAAACGCATAATCCTTTTGGAGCCACAATGCATTTCCACTTCGCAACTCCCATTCTTTGGACATCTCATTAATGCTGTTATAGATGGCAGCGAAGTTCGGCCTTAAAACATCGATTTCCGGGAAGTTGAACACATCTTTCATCTCCTCGGCTGTTTCTCCCCTTGCACCTTCATAGGTCATAGCAAGAGCTGAGAAGATGCTGTAAGGCGAGTAAAAGATGTTTCCCTCCTCAGTTTTAATTAACTCAGAATAAAGCTTGAAGGCGAATCCATTGTTTGCCCTAACAACCTCTCGAATCCCCTGCGCAGTTGATCCTTCATCGTTTGCTTGGGGAGGTTTAGTCGGAGGATATGGGTAGGGAAGGAAAATAGCTGCAATTGGCACCAAGGAAATTGCGAAGAGAGCTATTCCAGCAATCCATAATTTTCTTTTATCCATGAGAAAAAATGGCTAATTGTTCGCTATTAAGCGTTATGATGTTCAAACTTTAATAAAGGGTGTTCTGATAGAAGAACAGCACGTACAAGTTCTCGAACACCCCTATTAAAAGGAATTAAGACGACAAGGTTATTCTTTCCTATTTATAGGTTTCAGAAATGAATTATAGCTACAGCCCTGTACAGATTAAAAGTTTCTTTTTGTGGAAGTATGTTCTGCATCAATCCTTCTTAAATTATGAGTAATAGAACTCCAATGAAAATTAGAACTCCAGCAATTGCTGTTTTGAGCGCTATTTTTTCACCTAGGATGAGGGCTGATAAGATCAACACGAACAGTACACTTGCTCTGTCTATTGGTGCAACTTTCGAAGCATCAGCCAATTTTAAAGCAGCGAAATAGAGCAGCCAAGATATGGCACCAGCCACTCCAGAAAGCACTATGAAAAATACATCCCTTCTAGTTAGCTGCGTTAGTAGGGGGCCTTTACCAATTGCTATAACGAAGCCTATTATGAATATCGCCATGACGATAGTTCTTACTGCAGTTGCAACATTTGAATCAACACCTTGCAATCCAATCTTTGCAAAAATAGCTACAAGCGCTGCAAAAAATGCGTCCAATATTGCCAAAATAAACCAATCCACCATTTATCACCAATGCTAATTGTTTATACACACCATATTATGTCTATTCAAGTTTACTAGAAAAACAGCAATTTCTTGTAGCATGAAACATAGATTTTGCCCACGAACATCCAATTAAGGCCATCCATGACCTTATCCATTTTTCTAAATAGGACCTAATGTTTCTTTTTCTAGTAGATTAGCTGAAAGCTTTTCAAATGGTGATTCGAATGTATTGTTTGAGCTTTTAGGGCATCATCGTAATTTATTTGAAAATTTTCATGCAATTTGCTAAGAGTGAGCATATTTCAAGTGGTCCCGCGGGCAGGAGTCTCATTTTGGGCTCTTTTGAGCCTGCGACACTCCGGTCACAGCATGTCCCACAGCCGGTTGGAACAGGTGCGCTCAAGGCGCGCCATCTACAGCCGGAAGCTCTACCAGTCTGAGCTTGCGGGATGCCTCATGCATCTTACCGCGGGTCCGCGGGACATCTCCGCCCTTTTTCCCGTGAAATATATCCGTTTCGATTATGGCGTAAAGTGACCGATGAGCATTGCCGATTGCTAAACTCAACCCACCATGGCTGATGCTAAGCCTTCCACCACTTCAGGGATAGGTAGTCAATGTTTCCAGTAGAAGGGTCGAAAACGGCAAACACAAACCTTTTCTTGAC
>CAZWAU010000221.1:0-4643 GCA_964631995.1 uncultured Nitrososphaerota archaeon | reverse complement strand
CTGCATGCTCATCTGCACATCAAGCAAGATTCTTTAGTCTACCATTTCGAAACTGCCAAATCCTTCTTCAATACTGCATTTTATGCCAGCCCCAGATTTTCGTCGATTAAATCGTGCAGGTAGATATCTTTGTGTATGGTGGGGAGCCATAAATTATTTCGCTTTCTTCTATGCCTCACTGTTTAAGAAAGTTCTCCATCCCCGAGAATCCGAGGAGGTTTAGGTTTCCAATGTGAACTTTTTCAAGAAATTTTCTAGCAGCTCTATGGCCAGAAACTAGAGCACCTTCCATCCGCCTTTTCTGTCATTTAGCCAAGAAAGATATCTGGAAACACTAAGCGCTATGCGGACGGTGCCACGAACTTATTGTCGAAGGCGCCTTGGCGATTCTTCTGCGAGTAGATTCTTTGTCTCCTGCTTTAGTTCGTCATCGTATGTTTTTATCGGCCTTGCCAATCGTAGGGCTACGCTTAGGATCACTTTGTCATTGAACTGAGTTAAGTTCAGATTTTCCCTGATAAGGATTCTCAAAGCTTGGGAGGTATCGGATCCGTCATCCGCGATTATAGATGCTTTAGGATTTTTGGCGATCGTATCCACTATCTTTTCAACCTGCTCGACGGTCAACTTCAGCTTTCTTAAGACCCATACTACTTCGTAGAGCACGATTACGGGGATGTACCAAAGATCCAATTTATCCAGAAGCTTTCTGGCTTCCAAATGCTTGCTTGACTCCTCGACTATCGCATGGATTAGGACGTTCGTATCTATGATGGCTTCACTCATCCAGCTACTTCCTCTATCGATTCCTCAATGAGCTTCTCAATGTCATCTGTAGAAAGGGCTTTGCCGATGCTTATCTTCGGAAGCTCGGTGGCAGCTCTTCTGACAACAACCGAATCCTTTTCAAGTGTCACTACTAGAATGTCTCCTTCTTTTATCCCAAGGGCATTTCTGATTCCAGCAGGTATCGTTATCTGAAAGTTTCTCGTCACTTTTACCCGTGTTTCTAAGCCCATTCATTTATAGTAGATTCATTAGTTATATATAAATCTTACTAGAAGATATCTCAGTGATAGATAAAATAGATTCTATTTGGCTCTGAAGGTTAGGGGCAGTTCTCCGGGCCGCATCTTTTCCTAACTTCCTTGCACCAGTCCGCTTCTCATAGCGGCATGCCTTCTTCAATCTCTGGAATGCCAGGCTCACAACGGCTACTTCAGGTTCAACGACCCACCCAGATAGTCTATACAACCTGTCCTTGCACCTTTTTTAGCTGCCTAAGCATCTGTTTGGATTGTGGGGTTTAAGAACCAGATAGGAATCGTGGAGACAGCACCGCAAGTCCAAATATGATCTAACGCCAAGAGGCCCTAAGCCGGTTATACCGCTACTTTTGCCGTCTATATACTTTCGAGAAGCTCCTCAACAATATTACATGCATCTCCCGAAGGACTTTCATGCGCGCATCATTTGTTATGAAAGCGCTGGCCCCTTCAACAATGCATGCCGCGGCTTGCAAAGCATCTGGGGGTCTTAGTCGATATGTCGATCTTAGGTCTGCAGCTTTATCAGCCACCCCAATGTTAATATCCTTGATTTTGAGATTGGGATACGTTGTCAGCACTAGCTTGTAGTCTTCGATGGCATCGGCATCTCCTTTAGCCTTTGGTCTTGCAAGGATCTCCATTAACGTAATCGTTGATGTCACTCCCTTGACTTTGCCTTTTTCCAGGTTGTCGAAGAGCGCTGTTGTAATGTCTTTGTAAGTTGGGTTTTCTTCGAAGTGATAGATGAATGGGACGGTGTCTATTCCAACTATCTTGTGTTTGGCTAGCTCGACTTCGAACGACTCTTTTGAAGCTGCCACCTCTCACGCTCCCCTTCGACGTACATTTCAGCTGGAACACCTCTCCAAACGTCTTTGTGCAGGCCAAGCATGTGCCTCGAGTAGCTCCTTGGTTTAGGCTTCAGGAAGACTCTCCCATTTCCGATGTCAAATAGCACTACATCTCCAGCTTCTAGACCAAGCTCCTTCCGAATCCTCCTCGGGATGACGACTTGGTGCTTTTTACTGAGGCGTGCTGCCTCTGTCATAAGTTTCACTTTACATATGAGTAATTCACTTTACTATTTAAATTTTTCTTTACCAATTAGTTTTCTGGTGACAAGCCGGAGGATTCTTTTATTTGTAAGAGAAATTGGAATAAAGTGGTTCATACAAAATTAGTCGAAATCTGGTCAAGTCCTTTGATTTCCTTTGACACAAGGCCGCATTGACTAGTTGCTTGAGGTTACTGTGGACCATCTGGCGGGCTAGGCCCGACTCTTTTATGAGGTGGCTCAAACTAATCCTGCTTCTCTTACGAAGCACTACGACCGAGCATTGCAGGCCCAGTCCATGAGAAAGGTCGGTATTAATCTAATTTTATGGGAATAGCTTCTATTTGAGCCGCAGTTCGGTAATTCGAATGTTCAGCTGGGCAGACCTGATTTGAGATATTAGACTATGAACTCAAAGCGTGCAAGAAACTGAATATCATAGCACCTGAACGAAACGCAGAATCATAACTTGGAGAGAAAGTTCTCCATCCCCGAGAATCCGAGGAGGTTTAGGTTTCCAATGTGAACTTTTTCAAGAAATTTTCTAGCAGCTCTATAGCACCTAGCTGCCTGCTCGAAAGAAGTTACAGGCAGATCAGGCATTGCAAAATCTGGGTGAAAGATGAGAAGGCTATACGGTATCTTGCGATTGATCTTCGAGATGAATCCAGCTATTTTTCCAACTTCATATTCATCAACGTATCCAGGAACGAGAAGCGTTGTGGCGGTCACCACTGGAAGCTCGGGCCTTTTGGAGTGGAAGTTTCTTGCGACCATCTCAAAATTTTCAAACGCTCTCCTGTTCGAGACGCCGCTAAGTGCAAAACTCATCTCTTCGCTGAAACACTTCAGGTCAAACTTTATGTTACCTCCACTTGAAAGTGAGAGATCCGCCGCCCTTTTAACAAGATTTGGGTTTCCGCAGCCGTTCCATTCGAAGCAGATCCTCAGTACCCTTTTTGGAAACGCCTCGATCAGGGTCTTAGATGCATTGATGGCGAATGGAAGCTGTGGCTCTGGCGAACCTCCAAAATAGCACACACATGAGATTCGCTTATTTTTGGCAACTCTTTCAATCAGGTGCTCTACAGGTTTTGGATTTTCCAATCCAAAATTCTTGTGGGATTCGTTCTGGCAAAATAAGCAATTGAAGTTGCACCCATAGAAAAATATGGCCAGATTCTGGTACCCCAGCTCTGGGCCAGGCGTGTATGCAAATCGAGGAAAGCCCGCTCCAGTTCCGGCCGGGCAGAACCAGGCTGAGCAGCAATTTGTTACATGCGGATCCAAGTAGTCGTGGAAAAGGCCGCTTCCTTCTGGTATGATCATCTTTAGCTTTCCACCTTCGTTTTTCCTCAGCCCGCAGTATCCGCTCTCTCCAGATGCGATGCTGCACTCGTTTGAGCAGATATTACAGCGCAACCCTCCCTCACTCTTTGGTGGATTGGCAGGGAGCCCAAACCGCTGCCTTAAAGCACTGTGCGCAAGTAGAACCATGTCGATGGCCTCCTCCCTCTCCCTGACGCATCTGCCGCACACACCTAGGTAGTTCGATATCGTTGGCGAACTCTCATGACAGAGAGAGCATCTCTTCTCCCCACTTGAGCCTACCAAAGGCATGTACCTTAGCTTATGGCCTTGGACCTAAAAGCTTAGTGGCCAGTTCGAAAGGAATATTTGTTTATATCCTTTCAATATTGTGCCCTATAGACGTGCGGTGAGCAAACAATGAAGAAACACCAAAGCGTGAGGCTTGCCGTGAACATGACAGATGTTGCTGTGGCTACCTGCATAAGTTCGATCATAGATTGTAATCCGGGTATAACGGAAGAGAAGCTCCTTGCCAAAGCTCGGAGAAGGATGATGCGTAGTAGACGCTATCACAGTGCTTAGAAATGGACACGTTCGAGCAATTTGTAAGTCGAATCGTGAGGGCTTTTAATAGAAGTAAGGTAGAGTATATGGTGACAGGCGCATTGGCGGTCAGTTATTTTGGCAGGCCAAGGACAACGATGGACCTTGACTTGGTCATCATGACTAGACCGGAAGAGTTTGAAAAGCTGGTTGGAGTTCTTAGGAGAGCTGGGCTGAAGGCAAGCAAGAAGAAGATCGCATCGGCATGGCAATCAGGTTACAGGAGGGTTACATGCCTCGATAAGAGAAGCCCATACTCTCTGGACATTATTCTATCTGTGGAACCATTACAGAGGGTGAGAGGTTCGCTCCTCGGAATACAAGTTTTTTATCAAAAACCTGAAGATCTCATACTCGCTAAACTTCGCATGATCAGATCCACAGAGGACCCTGAGAGAAAGGTCATTGACAAGTCAGACGTACGAAGCATTCTAGAAGTCATCTCATAAATACCTCCTGAGAAGTATGCATCCTAGGTGTATAAATTCAAGAAAGTAACGTTCGTATCTAACTACAAACCAATTAATACTAACTGTGCTGCTTAGAATAAATTCAGATACATTTCGAAGAAGACAAGTTCATTGGCACGCATTATTGTCTTTCACTTAATCTCAACTATTGTGCCC
>CAZWAU010000220.1:0-4221 GCA_964631995.1 uncultured Nitrososphaerota archaeon | reverse complement strand
AAACTGGAAGGATCCTCTATGAAGCTGTCAAGAGGTCCAACCTCTCCCATCCTGCCATCCAAGAGGCTTACTAACTAGGACCTCATGAAAAGGCGAAGGGCGCGAGCCGAGAGATCGCAGAGATGCCTTTACTCGAGTGATTATGTGTATCAGTTCGTTGAGGGGGACGGCGTGTAAATTGATCATTGTTACGATTTCACGGAATGCGGCACTCGATTCTACCAATATGCGGATGAATTCCTGCAATTTATTGTTTCCTTGATTTCCCCAAGAGTGAGGCTAGGATTAACTATGACGATGACGCTTGCTGAGGGCTGGAAAAAGTGCAATAATCGATTCAAGAAGGGAAGAAAAACTGAGCAAAAGTGGCCTCCACCGTTCCTCAAATGGAGAAAGGGAACTTAACTCATTGGCCTGTTTAAGAAGGGAGAGAGTAGGGAACGGTTAAAAAAGGTGAAGGTAAAATAATCGAGAATTTCTATAAGTAGGTGAAGGAGCCAAGCAATCGAGCTGGTAGATAATGAAAGCTTTAAGGAAAATAACGAAAGGCATTGGCAACGTCCAGCTATGTGAGGTGCCAGAGCCAAAGATTGGACCGAAGGACGTGCTGATGAAGGTCTACGCGGTCGGTGTCTGTGGCAGTGACTTGTTGATACAAGAAGATCGACACTTTTACAGGGCGCCGGTCACCTTGGGGCACGAGTTTTCAGGTGTAGCATATCAGGTTGGCGAGAACGTGACCCGCATCAAAGAGGGTGACAAATTCGTCGCCGATATCGAGTGCGGGAAAGGTGAATGGCTAGGCGTGACCGTCGATGGGGCTTATGCGCCTTTCATGAAAGTTCCGGAGCACGTGATCTACCGCATTCCCGACCATGTGTCACTTGACCACGCCTGCTTGGCGGAACCGATAGCCGCGACGCACCATCTCATCCAAGAAAGGGCACAGGTTAAAGTGGGTGACGACGTCGTGGTGGTCGGTCCAGGGCCGATGGGAATCTTGACCGTGCAGTATGCCAAAGTTTGTGGCGCCCACCGCATCTTCTTGATCGGTCTTAAGAGCGATGAGAAAAGGCTGCGGATAGGTGAGCAGGTTGGTGCTGACTACATTCTGTACTCCGAGGAAGAACCTGAGAAGACCGTTATGGAGGTAACGAATGGCAAGGGCGCTGAGTTCGTGCTTGAGTGCTCTGCGAGTCAGGAGGGGGTACAACATGCGATAGACTGCGCCCGCAAGGCACATGAAGGACCTGGAGGTAAGGGCGTCATTGTCTTCATCAGCTTGTGGGGACGCAAGATCACCGTAAATATGGACGAGGTCAGCCTTGGGCAGCTCGACATCCGCGGGAGTTGGAGCTGGAACGGTCGCGATACCTGGGAGCACTCTGTAGGCTTGCTCGACCGTTGTGTCTTTAACCTAGATCCGATGATCACAAACCACTATGACCTTGAGGAATGGGAAATGGCCTTCGCAAACCTACGCGCAAAGCAGGATTTGAAGGCACTAATACATCCGAACGGACGAGGATGGGCCCACTGATGCTAGTGACTAGAATATTAAGAGGAGAACTCACCTAACCCGTGAAGTAAAAAATGCTTTCGAGTCGGCGTAAAGATGTAAAGGGCACACCTATGCCTGAACTTCTAATCAGCTTGGCCTCCGACGCCCGACACAACATGCTTCACTGAAGACGGGCCTCGCGAGGATTGGGCCATTGCTAGACATAAAGTTAACGCAGAGAGGATAGCCAGGGCACTCACGCGGGGTGAAGGGGGTAATCGATTCTTCGAGCAGCTGCATTTCCTGCGCAGTTTTAGTAACTGATGATCAACTTCCTAAGCGATCCCCCGAGAGCTTCAGAAGCCGATAGATCTCGTGATCTCCACGAACACACGCATAGTGGAGAAGTGGTTGGGGATAGGTGTCGACGTCATGAGCTTCCAAGACGACCTTGTCACTCAGGTATCTAGCATGGTCAGCCCAAAGATATTCAGGCGTTATCTCAAGCCCAGATACATGAGGGTGTTCAAGCCATGCAGGGAAGCCACGTCGCATTCCACAGTGATTGCCACATATTGGAGGTGGTTAAAGATCTAATCGATGCTGGCTTTACGGTCATCAATCTCTAAATCCGAGCTAATACCTCGGAAGGGATTGCAAGGACGATGAAGGACAAAGTATGTGTGAGTCTGGATATCGATAGACAGCTATTCCCATTCATAACCCCCTCTTGAATAAGAGAACTTATCAAAGAGGCTGTGATTTGGCTGGGATCGAAAGAGGGGGTTGATGCTCTCAGCGAAGTTTGGACCTGACATGACCCTTGAGAATAGAAGCCATATGAAGGGCATTTGAGGAATTCAGAACGTATTATGGATGAGTTTGATTGGTTTAATGGATGTATCGTTACGTCTGTACTTGAGTGTGCCATGCTTGGCAGAGCGGGGAATCCCGTCAATCTCCCCTTTCGAGCAGCAAGTAATGGTTAACTATGCTCGGAGTTCCAACAGCTTGGTAGGTTTTCAAGCGCCAGCCTCTCCCTTCCCATTTTTCGATGGTCTTGCCTATGTCCTTGTGGTGATTTACTTGTACGCATTCATATTCCTTCATTACAGCCTCACCTCCCAGTACGCCGATTAGGGTTTTAATATCTTAGTCCAAAAATGGATCAGGGCACTGAATTTCTGTTTCCTTTGTTAGGTCCGATGGGGTCTTGTCGCATTTTGAAGAGAGCCTTCATGAGGTCGATCCTCTGCTCGCTCGATAGGCACTGAAGAAGACTCGTAGTCCTTTTAGAAGGATAGTCAAGGAGCTCGTTCAAACGTGTGTTAGAATCCCAAGCGGTTTCTCCTTTGCCTCGTAACACACCTGCGTATGCGATTATGCCAGCCTCCTCACATTTGAGTTCTTTCCCAGATCTTCAGTCCTCGCCGTAACTAAGACCTTTTCGCTGCAGGCATGTCTTTTTTCCCTCAGCATGCTCATATCCTCAACCAAATCAGCTACCTGCTCCTCCAGCTTTGTTCTTTTTCAGAAGCTTCGCCATTGCCTTTGGGTTGATTAGGACAAAAAATCGTGGTCATCTTCAAGGAAAAGCTTGTTCCTTCCAATACACTCACTCGCCAGTATCTTGAAGATTGCTCCTCTCCTCTAAAAAGCTGAGTAGAGCAGACCTAGCGTGAGAGAGGCTGCAGGAAGCTCGAATTCCGCCAACCGTCCTGTGACCGCTTCCTTCTCCACCTAGAAGTTTTCCGAGAGGCATGCATATATCCCTGCCGACATGCAACCCAGTTCTTGAGATATAGTTCTCGCTTGCCCTAACAGCTATCTTTAGTCCATCCTTGTTTTTCGCCACAGTTGCGGCCAGGTCGGCACCAAGGACGAGAAGGCTTCTTGCAGCTGAAGAGTGGTAAGAACCAACATGCGATATGGCTATCAGTATGTCACCAACTCTCTTTAACAGGATCCTCTGGGCTGATTTGAGCCTCGCAATTCTCTCGTCTAGTGGCATCTCTTTCTTCAATCCATTCAGGGCGGCCTCGACATCCCCTCCTCTCTGCAGTAGCTCGCAAAGACTGCAAAGACTTGAGTTCCTCAATCTTGATAGGTTGCCAGATTCCGCCACGATACCGAAAACGAAAACCTGGGCGAGTTTTTCTGATATCTGAACCTCTGAGATCTTGAATAGAGAGTAGACAAGCTCGGTAGTTGAAGGAGATTCCTCGTCTAGAAGGCGAAAAGAGGCAATACTCTCCATACTTGGAGATGGGCTGTGATGGTCTATCTGGACGATGGGAACTTTTGAATCAAGGAGAAGTTTGGCTGCTCCTCCCAGCATTGAAAGGGATGAGGTGTCTACAACTATTATCAGGTCGCACCCTTCTAGGTTGGGACATTCAACACTGATGCCGAGCGCCGAAAGGAAACTCCTTGCAGAGGACGAAATGCCATCAGGAGCCATCAAGGTCGCTTCTGCACCATAGAGCTTCGAAACAAGGTGACTAATTGCGAACCCGGAGCAAACAGCATCCGGATCTGCATTATGATGGCAGACGAGAATAATGAGCTTTACTTCTTTCCAACCTAGAAGGGAAAGAATTTGAACTAAACTGGACATCTATTACTCATCCAGTATTTGGACGACCATAATTTCATGAGTAGCGATATCACTACACTCCTATCGTCGCGAGTGAGAGAAGTGTGTCCCATTAGTTTAATAG
>CAZWAU010000219.1:0-17409 GCA_964631995.1 uncultured Nitrososphaerota archaeon | reverse complement strand
TCCAAGTGCCTCTCGTCCCATTCAAGCACTATGTCGAGGAGGCGGTCGATGAAATCAGGTTCCTTGAATGCTTTGCGCATGATGTTCTCAAACCCGCACAGCCATGGCAAAGCATCAGCTCCAAAGATGGCGCTCTCCCTTCCAGCCTCCGACCACATGCCACACTCAATGAGAACCTGCCTTTTTTCAGCAAACTTTCTGACATTTTCAGCCTCTTCACGAAATTTTAAAATTTCCTTCTCATCTAGGTCACGAAATAGACACGAAAGGGGATCGAGGTCCTTCTCTTCCTGAACGAGATATTTCACCGAACGGGAGGAGGGCGCTAGGAAGTCGCTGAAAATCGGTATATCGTCGCCGTGGGGCCAGTCTGGCGTCTGGCGGACTATCTGTTTTAGTGTGCCTTTGGGCGTTGTATACTCTTTAGTCAATATGGGCCATGGCTCTCCTGCAGGCTTCTCTTTCCTCAACTTTATCTTGACTTCTTTAGCCATCGCCCTTGGAACATCGAATCCTACTGTATCATCCAGGCCAAGTTTAAGCATCATGTCAACTCTCTCAAACTGGTTTCGCCAAGCTTGGCTCCTGTCCGAAAGGAAAGGTCGTTCCCACCATTTCAAGCAAAAAGGCACGTGGTCAGGTTCGTGGTGGTCCATTGCTTGAAGCATCCTGTCTCTTGATGAAAGGTCCGTTTTCATTTTTTACGCCTACCGAATGGTCATCTAACCGAAAATTCAACATAAAAGGATTACCACGAATTGTCTATTATCACTCTTACCAAATCCAGCCAAACATCATCGATTCCAGACCCGAGATGACTAAAGTGTGCCAGATTGTATTGAATCACTTATATAGAAGGGAAGCACCAAAGATACCACAATGAATGTTACACTAAAAAACCTATGGGAATGGGTGAATAAACATCCTTTCATTCTGGGTTTACTAAGCATCGTCTGGCTTTTTCTAAGGACAGGAACCAAACCTTCGAGAGTGACCTATCCTTGCCAGAGAGCGGCCCTTGTAAATGTCTTGGCCCTTTTTTCACCAATCGCACCTATATTCGCTGCAGCCCCAAGGAAGGCAAAATTACTTGGACGAAAGTGGCTGCTATCTATTGCCTTTATAGTCATTCTATCTGGAATGTTCTACTTCATTCTGACGAACTACCTACTTCCGAAAGAGAGTGTGAGCCTAAGCCTATCGCCGCAGCAGGCATCGATCGAGCCCTCCTCCGAAGTGTATGTTGCAAATGGAACCTTAACTGAGCTCCTGGATCTGATGGGATCGAATGGCCTCCTTTTCTACAACTCACAAACGATATCACGCAATAGTGGTCCAGAAGGACTTTTCAGCAATGATGATGTCATAATAATTAAGGTCAACTGCCAATGGGATCAGAGGGGAGGCACCAACACCGACCTACTCAAGGAGCTTATACAACTGATACTTGACCACCCAGATGGCTTTGTTGGGGAGATTGTTGTTGCTGATAATGGACAAGGTAGGGGGAGCCTGAACTGGCCAAGGAGCAACGCCGTAAATGAGTCCCAATCCTCGGAAGCTGTCGTAAGATTATTCTCGGGCGAACACAAAGTTTCAACTTACCTTTGGGACACGATAGCCAGCATCGAAGTGCAAGAGTATGATCGCGGAGACCTCAGAGATGGGTATGTCTTGTCGGCCATTGAAGATCCAGCGACAGGCGTCAGGGTCTCGTATCCAAAATTCCAAACTGTATATGGAACTTATATTAGCTTCAAGAATGGTATCTGGGATCAGATCACCAAAACCTACAACTCGACAAAGCTCAAAATCATAAATTTCCCTGTCTTGAAGTCGCACTCGATATATGGAGTAACTGCCGCAGTCAAGCACTACATGGGCGTTATCTCCCAACCACTTACAAATACTCACGACTACATAGGAAGGGGAGCCCTTGGAAAAGTTATGGTTGAAACAAGGGTTCCCACACTCAATATTCTTGATGCCATATGGATCAACGCCATACCAGGAAACGGGCCCGCCACCTCTTACGGTGAGGCAACGAAAACCAACCTCGTATTGGCCAGCACAGATCCTGTGGCACTAGATTACTGGGCATCCAAACACATCCTCCTGCAAACAGCTACGCTCAAACGCTATTCAAACACCGAGACTCTCGATCCTGACAGTCAATCTGCGTTCGGCACATATCTGAGGAATTCCATGGACCAGCTTGTGGCAGCTGGCTACGATTTCACTATGGATGAGAGCAGGATAACGGTATACATCGCCGACGCTTAGGGTTAGCGCAGCGTAGCAGCCCCTTATCATCGATTCAACTACAACTGTTAGGTTGCAGTATTCTCGTCATATTTTGATAAAAAATGAAGGTTTAAAATGAATTATGGTCGCCAAATTCTAAATACCAAAGGTCTTGTTGCTATTTTGGCGAGAGGAGATTTTGTCGCGCGCTATGCGATTCAGAGGGAGGCCGATATTAGAAGCCAAGTGTTTAGGTAGATTATTGCGCTCAAAGATGAGAATAAAACGACTGAAAAAATGGTCTTCTTGTAGAAATCATAACGATCGCTGAGGATCATCATTGAGACTGCTAATGGAACCGAATGCATTATAATTAGAACGGTCCTCTCTAAATATGGTAAGCCAACTGACAAGGATATGGAAAGACTGATCGCCGGCAACAATATTATTCTTAGGAGGCTTAATCCTAAAGCTTCTGCCAACCTTCCGTAACTCCTGCCATAGAATAGGACACCCAACATGAAAATAGCTACTGTCGCAGTAGTGCTTCCTAGCATGTGAAGCATTGTTGATAGGGGGTATGGAATATCTATATTCAGAAAGGACATTGAAAGGCCTATGAGTATAGAGAGAATCAGAGGGTTTTTAGAAAGTCTTTTTCCAACTATTCTTAATCCTCTTACAATAGGAGTTTCAAGCCTGTAGAACTCTAGAAAAGCTATTGAGATTGAAACACTTATAATAGATATTGATGCTGCAGCAAGAGTAGCTAGCTTCTCCACAACACTTGGGAAAGCAAACATTAGGAACGGGATACCGTAGAATGCGGTGCTTCCAAAAACCGTTGTTAACACCAACAAGTAGAAAAATCCTCTCGAAAACCTTAACACAAGGTAGAGAACGGTGTATGCTGCTAAGACTATGATTATAGGTGTTACTCCAGCGAGCACGAATTTAACATGCTCCCAAGTAAACTCGATTTCGGCTAAATCTATCATAAAGAGCGAAGGAAGAGCAAAATAGTAAATATATGCGTTTAAAACCCGTTCGTCACCCGCCTTTAAAATACCAGTTTTCCGCGATAAATAGCCTAAACCAATTAACATAAGCATTGGAACAATCGTTCTTAAAGCAATCTCGTAAACCATTTACTTACAAAACAATGGTTCTCTTTATCATTTATACCTTCCGCAGAACTTTATTAGCGGGCCAGATGTAGAATCCAAAATATTGGATGATATTTAACATGTCTTTGGCTGGAAAATTCACAAGCAGGATAAGGTCTTCAAAAAGAATAATCATAACTGGAAGTAGTTCTCATCTTATTTCAATCGAGCTTGCGACATTTCTTACTAAAAGACACATCGATTTCGAACTCTTTCCATTCAACCTTGAGAAGTTTCTAAGACTTGGATAGTGCTAAGCTCTGATTAGCAATACTCTACAAGATAAGTTTCTACGGTTAAAAGTGCTCTGAAGGAGTGCATAATTCTTAGACGAGAGCTGGGTCCAATAAAGATCTTAGAGTTCTTTCCAACGTTGTAACCAGATTTGGGAGCTGGCAGGGAAGTTGTTATAAATGATTCATCTCAATTCCGAAGGGATGTAAACTTGCCATGCAGATCGATAAGGATAAACGAACCGATCGATGGAGCGATACTTAACAGGCACGACGGGAAGCAAACTCAAGGTGGGCTTGAGGTTTCAGTCTGTGGAATAGCTCCTTAGAAATTGAAAGTCACAGTCAATGGAGTAGAGGCTAAAGTTAGAAGAGATTGTTGCGGGTTTTTCGACAGATTCAAGTGTGACATCGTTCTGAAAAAGCGTGAGAATCGCGTAATCGCGCTAAGTCCTTTTACGACCGTGCATTGGGGCGAAGCCACACTTGAAGGTTGCAAGGCCATTAGAGACAATGGCATAATCGGTCTCGTGGGTTACTTCGTCCTAGACGAAGAGGTCGAGAAACCGGTCGTATCGTATTATCTCGACAAGGAAAGGACAATGTACTTGAGTGAGCATGACTACTGGAAGGACATAAATGTAGATCTCTTTTTCATCAAACACGATCTCGTAATCAACCTGGTGGAGCCCTCGGAAATAGAACCAACATTGGATTCTATCTTATCAAATCCACACAGATCCGAGCTGATGGAGGTAATGATCCACGTACAGTACTTCCATCCTGAATTAAAGATATATGAACCAGATGCTAAGGATAGGGTTGCAACAACTCTTAATTGGCTGACCAAAAATGGCTACAAGTCTATATTTTATGAAGAAGGTTTTTTGGGAGCATAGAAACTATTATTTTCTTCGTTCCCAATTAGACGAGATCGTTATCTTGTGAGGAAGGGACTTTGGCTGTGCTCACTCGCTCTGCTGGAAAGCTTCAGAGCTTGGATGGAATAAGGAAAATAGGCGTCCTTTCCGACACCCATGCCTCTTCTCTTGATCAACTTCCAACCTCATTTTTGGAACTCCTTAAAAATGTTGATCTCATAATCCATGCCGGGGACTATACCAGTAGGACATTCGTCGATCAACTGCTTGCAATAGGGATACCATTTTATGGAGTGTATGGCAATATCGATGAGCCTGCTATCCGCGAGATACTTCGGGCCGAAGAACTCCTAACTCTAGGGGGTTTAAAGGTTGGAATAACCCATCCTTCGGAAGGCGGTCCTCCTTGGAAATCTGAAAATTTGGCAAGAAGCAAGTTCCCAGAAGCTGATGTGATCATTTATGGACACACGCACCTGGCTTTAAATAAGGTGAAAGATGGGGTCCTAATTCTAAACCCTGGAAGTGCAAGAGGAAAACCTCCAGCTCGTTGCGCTTCAATGGCGGTACTGTCGATGTATCCTGAACCAAGAGTTACAATCCACAAAGTATGAAATCGAGTACATCCATAGTTTGGCAGCTCATGAAAACTAAGTTTAATGAACCCTAGAATTCTGGAAATTTATGGCTAAATTTTAAGAGCTAAAAATACAATCGATGCCTTACTTTTTATCTGTGTTGGCAGATTGCATGTTGTACAAGATTGCACTTTACCACTTGTCAAGTCGATTGGTCTTCATCAATTCAGATGGAAGGTCCTCACCACATCTGAAAGGTACCAGAAGTATAGCTATATGGGCATTTGTAACTCCTCCGAGATGTATCACAAGTTTTCGAACTCCCTCGTTTCTCTCCTGACCTTCAGGGTTCGGAGATGTCGACAAAGGAGCGGCATCCATCACTTCGAATCTTGCACCTTTTGGAGAAACAATGCGTGCGGATAGATTGGCATCGCCTTGGGTTAATCTAGCTTCATCTCTATCTTTGTTCAACTCTATTTTAGCGCGTGTATGCATAAACCACCACACATGCGACAAATTTTTGGTCTCAATTTCGTCCTGAACGACCACCTTTTTCCTCCCAAGCATTGCGATGCCACGTAGAACACTGCGGGCAGAAGCTTCGTAGGCAGCCGTCAAGTCCGCTATAGCAAACGCTTTCTCGAAACTGGACTCAAAGCGAACGATGTGGGTTTTTGCGTTTGGATTTTGATCAGCATCTTTGCTCGGATCGATTACCAGCGTGTTGTGCCCTTCAGAACGCATTCGGTAATATTTCCACCGCTCTGTCCCGAAATATCCTGGCAAGTTGTAGTTGTCTGGACCCAGGTCGATCGCCCACCTATGGCCCAAGGCATCCAGAACAAATGTTCCGCAATCTAAGTTGCTATGATTTGCCTTGTTGTCACCAGCTTTGAAGGCAACGAAGAGTGCATTCTCATCGTTCCAAGAGCTTCGCATAGTTGCAACTTCTACACCCTGGAAGTACTTGTCTAATGGCATTACGTTGTCCTTTGAATCCTCGTAACCTGCACCGAGCCATAAGAGATCAAGTGGATGAGGTCTTTGCATGCGAGTCTCATACTGAGCGCAGGTTGCGCAACCAAACCTTTTAGCAAACCATAGCATCTGCGGAACATTTCCCAATTTTTCATGACAATCGGCAAAATTGAAAACCATCCCTATAGGTCCTGTCAAATATATTGGAAACAGGCCAGTTTCCGAAAATCCATCGAATTTCGAAAGACCAAAATCTGTTCCCAACGCAGTAGATAGGGATTCGATGAACACAACGTTGTAAAAGGTTGCATAAGCCCAGTAACCCGGTCCCTCTGTCCATCCCCCGTCAGGAGCAAAACCTTGCATAGCGTCTTGGATGGATCGAAGCGCATTTCGAATTATCTCCAAAGCTATATCCGGTCTTTCATCCGCAACTGCTAGCGCACCAATTCCAATTCCTCCATTGCATACTTGGTTCCAATTGTGTTTTGACTTCACCCACCAACCGAAAAAAGCTTTACCATTATAGCATTCGAGAGCCGGAATAAGTCCCTTCTCGATGATGGCATCGCGCAATACCTCCCTTTGTCCATCATCCCATGCATCGTAGAGCCAATCATATCCAATCGCAAATGCATGTGTCATCTCGGCAGTATCTAGGAAGTGGCGCGGGTTCCAATCTTGAAAGTTAGAAGCAGATTCAAGTTCCTGCCACGCGCGTTCAGCGTATCTCCTATCGCTTGTCAAGCTGAATACCAATGCCAGAGTGTAGACCCTTTCTTGCACACCTCTACTTACGTGTAGCAACCTTAAACCGTCGGGTATCTCGTAGCGCAATGGCCTTTGCAAAAGTAGCTTCTGGGCATCCGAATGTAAACACATAAACCAGCTTTTCGATTTTTCGTCACTCTGAACTTGATTTTTGATGCGATTCAAAATTTCCTTTGTTAAAAGAAGCCTTGGATGAACCTTGCTGAGCTTGCCGAGTATCTCTTCGGACGGTGGTACGCTCAATCGGGAGGGCAATTTCTTTCAAAATCCAGAAGCTCGATCACCCTTATAGATGCTTTATCCTTGCGTGCTTGAACCCTTAAGGAATACGTTGCCTTAATATTTACCTTCGGAGTAACTAAGCGCATGTTGAAGAAGATTTGCTTCGGCTACGTTGGATGCGGATTTGTCGCCCAGAAGATCCACATACCAAATTTCAAGAACTTGGAAGGTTGCGATTTCAAAGCCATAGCTGAAATCAGGCAGAACCTTGGCAAACGTATCCAGCAAAGGTACCACATACCAAAGCTTTACAGAAACCATCTGGAGCTGGCCGATGATGAAGAGATCGAAGCTGTTGGCGTCTCAGGGGGATTCCATACCCAAGGTGAGATCGCTAGGGATCTACTGGAGGCTGGAAAGCATGTTTTCATGGAAAAACCAATGGCGGTATCTGTAATGCAAGCGGAGAAGATACTTGAAGCCTCGAAAAAGGGTAGATCAAGGCTGATGGTAGCTTATATGAAGAGGTTCGATCCAGGATATGAATTGTTTAAGGAGCAGGTTGAAAAGTACAGGATCTCGGGAGAACTCGGAGAGCTAATATACGTAAGGAACCACGGATTTTGTGGCGACTGGCTCGCCGGAATGCCCGATGCTCCAGTGGAGGGTACGGATGAGCCATATCCTCCCCCTTCGCCAGCTCCAAAGCCCCCATGGTTGCCCGGAAACCTCTACGAAAAATACATCGGTTATCTCCAGCAGTATATACACAATGTAAATTTCTTGAGATGGGTGCTTGGTGGCGATGTCGAGGTCAAGCATGTGGACTTGGACCAAGACGGTTACACTGGCGTAGTTCTTCTTAATATATCGAACATAAGGTCGTCTATCGAAACAGCGTCAATATCTTTCCATGGTTGGGAGGAGCACACGCAATCATATTTCAAAAAAGGATGGATCAAAGCTTCCTCGCCTCCTCTGATGTTGGTAAACATGCCTGCTAACGTCGAGTTGTATATTGGCCAAGAACATCATTCATACGTGAAACCTGTAGCAAAATGGGGTTGGTCGTACAAGCGGGAAGCTGAACATTTCATCAGCTGTTTGCTATCGGGAGAAGGATTTAGGTCGCCAGGAGAGGATGCTGTACACGACATCGAAGTGATCGAACGCATCTATAGGATTTATCTTCAGAATTCGGGCATTCTCTGAGCAAGTCTGTTATTATGTTAAAGGTACTAACTCCATGCCGTTTAGCAATGGATAATCTATGTAGGCTATCTATTATTGCATGCGATCTATGGTCTTCAAGGTGGTGGTGGATTTTCCTCAGGTTCGATTACCACGGCCGTTCCTGTCGTGGAGATCAGAACTACCGTCTCAAAAACTTCAGATGTTTCAAAATCTAGCCCGATTATGGCATTCGCTCCCAAAGACCTTGCATGGTCCATTGCCCTCCTCAGAGCCTCGTCCCTTGCTTTGACTATCTCCTCGGTGAATGCTGAAACTTCACCACCAACCATCGATTGAATGCCAGCAACGAGCTTTCCTCCTATGCCCCTCGTCCTTGCTGTCATGCCTGAAACTATCCCCAAAACTCTTACCACCCTATATCCAGGAATCACTGGTGTTGTGCTCACGACAATCTGACTCATGCTTGGCTCTTATCTGTTGTACATATTAAGTGTTTTGATGAAAGTTGACAATATTATCCATTCTTAAGCAAGAGGCATAAAACATAGTAAACTTCTCCCCCCTCTTCAAGGCCATAAGCTTCCTTGTATCCGCGCCTGCGACATATAGCTAGAGCTGAGGGATCATTCGTATAATATATAATCGCCTCAAAGCCTCTATTGGAGATGAAACCTTCGAAGAAATCGAAAAATTTCTTCCCAAATCCCTTTCCCCTATGTTCTGGTTTCAGCCAAAGCTCGTGAAGCTCAGCGAAATCTTTCCTTCCTCCAAGAAGCTTCTGTAGAAATTCTTTGTCTTTCTCTTCCCGAGGGACACCCTTTCTATGCTCCTCCAAGTTTGATTCATGCCAGATCGCATGACCCAGAATTCTTCCATTGTCCTTCCAAACGATTAAGTGCTTTGGATCTTGCGATATGATGTACTTCTCAGTGTCGTTTAAGGTCCCCCTGGCCTCTTTGTAATAGTCCATGAACTCTTCGATATTGCAGCCTACTACAAACCTCAAGTTTGATCGTAAAGTTCCTGCTTGGACTTCAGCTAATCTTCTCGATGGGTTTCGTATTCCCGAATGATGGCGTAGGACCGTTTGTTGGTGCTGCCCAGCGAATGGCATTTTCGATTACCTTTAGGACTTGAGGATGGTGGTATATGGGATACGACTCATGCCCAGGCCTGAAGTAGAATATCTTTCCCTTTCCCCTATGGAAGCAGCATCCGCTTCGGAAAACCTCTCCGCCCTTGAACCAGCTTACGAAGACTAGAGTATCTGGAGCTGGAATGTCGAACCTTTCCCCATACATCTCTGCGTGCTCGATATCTATGTACTCTCCCAGACCCTCGGCTATTGGATGACCTGGTTCGATGACCCAGATTCTTTCATTTTCCCCAATCTCGCGCCACTTCAGGTCGCAGGTCGTTCCCATCAGTTTTCTGAAGATCTTGGAGAAATGCGCAGAGTGCAGGACGATCAGCCCCATTCCTTGGATAACTCTATTGTAGACTTTCTCCACGATATCGTCCTTAACCTCCTCGTGAGCCATATGGCCCCACCACGTTAGGACGTCTGTGCTGTTCAATACGGCATCGGTTAAGCCATGTTCAGGTTCATCTAATGTAGCTGTTCTCACCTGAATGTCCGGTCTTGTCTTAAGATATTTTGCTATTGCTCCATGCATGCCTTCTGGGTATATCTTCGCTATCTCCGGACTGGTTTTCTCATGGCGATACTCATTCCAGATTGTGACGCGAATCGTTTTTGCCATCGTGTTCACCATCCCATGGATGGAAGCTCAGCTTTTTATGTCTTGGCCAATCTTGTGGGGGAAGATTCAGTTGTCATCTTAACAGCGCTTGTAAAATATATTACAATCTTTTCATTAAAAGATGAAAACTCAAACATCTCTTCCAGAAAACCAATAACTTGAGGCTATGTGGCGAAAGAGAATTTGGTCGATAGAAGCCAAGCATTCTTAATAACCTGGCAAACCAGATCGCATGCTATGACAACAGACCAAAAAATTAAGTTTTTCTCCACCCTCATTATGGTGTATGCGCATAAGGGGGCTTAGAGACGTGACAAATGATTATTCTTATGCGGATGTGCACTGCCATCTTGATGACAAAAGTTTTGATGGTGACCGAGACAAGGTTGTTGAGAGGGCAAGAAATGTTATCGTTCTTTGCGCCGGTCAAGAACCTGAGAGCAACAGAAAGGTACTTGCACTCGCAAGCACATATTCTAATTTGAGGGCCTGCCTTGGCCTTCATCCCGAGTTCGTGTCAGATTTGACCGATGAAAAAATAGAGGCTGAAATAAATTTTATTAGGAAAGTTAGCGATAAAGTAGTTGCTATTTCCGAGATAGGTCTTGACTACTACTGGATAAGGAACGAAAGCCAAAGGAGAAGAACCCGAGAAGTTTTCCGAACAATGCTTGATCTAGCAGAAAAGCTGAAGCTTCCAGTCATAGTTCATTCACGTGGTGCGACAGGAGAAGTATTGAAAGAAGTATCACAGTTCAAGTATCCTGTCATACTTCACAGTTTTCCAGGAAGCTTGGAAGAGATCGAGATCGCCATAAGTCGAGGTCACTACCTTTCGGTAGCGCCAAGCATTTACAGGAGCAAGCAGAAGCAAGATCTTGTTAAGGCTGTGCCGTTGGAGCGGCTTTTGACCGAGAGCGATGCTCCAGTACTTGGAATAAAAAAGGACGAGAGGAACGAACCGTCAAATGTTACAAAGGTTGTTGCAAAGATCGCTGAGTTGAAGGACATAGAAGAAATTTACGTAAGGGAAGTCTTAATGAACAACTTCAAAAGGGTGTTCCCTGACGGAGGAACATAATCTGAAATAGGAAAGGTTCATTATCTGGCTTTGGCTCCTGCTGTTCATGGCAATCTTGAATATGCAATCGATTCCACCTCCCCCACCTCCACCACCTCCCTATCCAGAAACGGGCTTGGATAGAATTCAAAAAGATAGGCAGTTACAGGGGCTCTGGCTCAACAGGTTCGTTGCTTTCATAATAGATAGCATAATAGTTGGAATAGCGGTTTCATTGATCGCTCTTTTAATCGCAATCCCTTTCTTCATCGCCGACTTCTTCGCACACGGCTTCAGACCTGAGTTCTGGGCTCCTTGGTCCGCATTTCAGGGCCTGATGGGCGTAATCTCCCTATTTTATTTCTCTTTTATGGAGTCATCTAGGGGCACAACGATAGGGAAGAGCATATTGGGGTTGAAGGTCAGAGCACAGAGTGGGGAAAAACCTTCTCTGGACAAGGCATTTCTGAGGAATATTAGCAAGCTGCACTGGTTTCTCCTCCTTCTCGACATACTCATCGGTCTTGGGACTCAGGGGGATCCAAATCAGAAGTTTAGTGATCGCTACGCAGGTACCTTTGTGGTAAGGTCAGGAACCTAGGAAGGTCGGACCAAAAGCATGTTTTGGGCTTACGCTTTTTAATTGGGGTGCATTCGAATGGTCATGGAAAGGGCTCGGCTGGTCCGCTCATGCAAGAGAGCTGTTGTGAAGGTCGGTACAGCTGTCGTTACGAAGCCCTCGGGAAGCCTTGACACCAGCGTCATAAAGGGCCTTGTTAAGGATGTCTCGCATGCATGGGACCTTGGAAAGGAGGTCATAATCGTTACGTCTGGCGCCATCAGCAGCGGAATGGGAAGGCTGGGTCTGAGGGGAAGGCCAGACGAGTTGCCCCTCAACATGAAGCAAGCTTGTGCTGCGATCGGGCAGCAGGAGTTGATGAGCATCTACGGCTCATATTTCGCCCGTCATGGAAAGACGACCGCCCAAATACTCCTGACTGAAGAAGAGCTTGCAGACAGGACAATGTATCGTAACCTTTGGACAACATTTAGGACACTCCTTGCACATCAGGTAATTCCAATAGTGAATGAGAACGATGCTATCGCAGTTCATGAATTAAAATCGGTACACAGCAACTCAATGATCAGGTTTGGAGATAACGACAGGCTCTCTGCATTGATAGCAAGTAAGATCGGAGCTGACCTTTTGCTGATCCTTTCAGATGTCGACGGGCTCTACACGGGCAATCCAGGGGAAGACAAGGATGCCAAACTCATAGATGTCGTCGAAGCTTTTACGCCCTTTATAAGGAAGCTCAGCAAGGGAAGAGCAGGCTCAAAAGGAAGGGGAGGGATGAGAAGCAAGTTGGAAGCTGCAAAGATCGCTGTCAGGTCTGGGATCCCGGTCATGATAGCAAATGGCAAAAAGCCAGGTGTCATACAGAGGATCTTCGAAGGAAAAGCTGAAGGAACGCTCTTCCTAGCCAAGGGAGCTGGTGAACGGCTTGGATCCTGAACTCGAAGTCAGAGTGAAGGCTGAGAAGGGGAAGCTTGCATCGCGCGTTCTTGCAAAACTTTCGACCAAAACCAGGAACGAGGCGCTTCTTGCTATGGCAGATGGCCTAGAGGCGCAAAGCCAAGCAATCATTGAGCAGAACGAAGCCGATATGAAAGCCTTTGCCCAAGAAAGTCCTAGCAGCCCGCTCTTGGATAGGCTGATGCTGAACCGTCAACGCATAAAGCAGATGGCAGAAAGCATGAGGCAGGTTGCAGCTCTGCCAGATCCTATCGGGGAGGTCGTCGAGGGATGGAAGACCGTTCATGGGCTGGAGATCTCCAAGGTAAGGGTCCCGTTCGGTCTGGTGGCAATCATATACGAAGCAAGGCCGGATGTCACCGCCGATGCCGCTTCGCTATGCATAAAGTCTGGCAACTGCGTCCTGCTCAGGGGAGGTTCTGAGGCGATAAGGTCGAACAAGGCTATTGCAAAGGTTCTCGTCGATTCTAGCAAGCACCTAATTCCACCGGATAGCATCCAGGTGATCGAGACGACCGACAGGAGGGCCGTGAATGCGATTTTGAAGGCCAAGGGATTGATCGACCTGCTAATTCCAAGGGGAGGAGCCAGTTTGATCAACTTCGTCACAGAGAACTCCAAGGTTCCGGTCATAGAGACTGGTGTTGGGAACTGCCACGTTTACATCGACGAGTCTGCAAAGCTTGAGATGGCTAGCGACATCATTTACAATGCGAAGGTTCAGAGGCCAGCCGTCTGCAACGCTGCGAAGAAGCTCCTCATCCACAGCTCCGTTGCACCAACATACCTCCCAGAGATAGCGAAGAGGCTTCGGGGGTCTGGCGTCATCTTGAAAGGCTGCCAGAGGGTAAGATCCTTGATAAAGGATGTGGCTGAAGCGACGGAGGAAGACTGGTATACTGAGTTCCTTGACATGACATTGGCCGTAAAGATAGTCGACTCGGTCGATGAGGCGATAGAGCACATCAACAAGTACAGCTCGAAGCACTCCGAAGCTATAGTTACGGAGAATTACGAGAGAGCACAGGCTTTTCTCAATGGCGTAGATGCAGCCGTCGTTTATGTTAACGCTTCGACCCGGTTCACAGATGGCTTCCAATTCGGCTTGGGTGCCGAGATAGGCATAAGCACGCAGAAGCTACATGCTAGAGGACCGATGAGCCTCAGAGAGCTGACAACCACAAAGTACTTGGTGAGGGGGCAGGGCCAGGTTAGAAATTAACGCTTGCTTTATCACATTTAAATGAACAGTGAAGAAATCTCCTTTGACCTTTCGGTCGCCTTGACCACAGCCCTTGCCAGCAAGTTTCTAAAATCCCCCTCCTCCAACACCCTCATTCCGGCCTCAGTTGTCCCGCCTGGAGTTGCAACCAACTTCGCCAATTCATCTGGGCTTCTATTCGTCTCTAGAACCATCGTTGCAGCACCCAAGAGCGTCTGAGCGGCCAAAGCAATGGCAATTTCTCTGGGAAGGCCTGCCTCAACACCGCCGTCCGCCATAGCATCTATTACCACATAGGCGTATGCAGGCCCGCTTCCGCTCAGGCCGGTCACAGCATCAAGCATCTCTTCTTTGACCAAGTAAGCTCTCCCAAAAGACGAAAAAATCATCTCCGCCTTAGAACGGTCTTCCTCCGTCGCGTTCCTGCCAAGCGAGAAGGCTGTAGCAGACAAGCCAATTAGGCAGGCCTGGTTTGGCATGGCTCTGATCACCCTTGTACCCTCCTTGAGGCCCCTCTCTATCGCACCTATCCTTACGCCAGCAGCAATCGATATCACGAGGTGGTTAGGCGTAATGGAATTTTTCAAAGAAGCTAGTGCTTCAGCCATCTGTTGTGGCTTGACGCAGATTATGAGAACCTCAGCCTCCTTCGCAACGAGCGAATTATCTCTGAACGTCCTCGCTCCAGTCTCTTTCCAAAGTTTTTCCAATTTTCCAAAATCTACGTCCGAAACGAAAATTTCATCGGCCCTTGCAACTCCCTTATCGAGCAACCTTTTGACGATCGAGGAGCCCATTACTCCAGCTCCAATAATCCCTATCCTCATATCACGGCACTGGATGCGCTTCCTCTTCTCAAGATTTGAACCTTCTCATGCCAAAAGGATTCACTTAGCTAGAAGCTAAAATATGAGAAAAGGAAGGAAGGCTGAGCTTCTGCCCAGCCCGACAGTTTTTAGAAAGGCACAAAGAACCTTACGATTCCCATCAACCCGCCTATGAAGACCACGAGCATGTACCCAGCTAGGAACCCACCTGCAAGTGGAACGCCGAACTGCTGGTATGCCTTGCTTCCTCCGATGCGCAGAGTCAATGTCTTGAGCACCCAAGCCACGAAAGCCATCGACCATATGCCGAAGAACAGGCATGCATCGCTGAACGCCATCGTGAACCCGATCGGCTCGAACGGGAACCACACGAATCTTGCATGGACGAAGTTTATAACCAAGCAAGCTAAGAAACCGATCGCGAAGTTTGGTACCCATGGCTCCGTTCCTGGAATTCTGTTCCAGTTGTCTGGGTTCCCACACCTCTCGATATACGAGTTGCTGCTCAGCGATTGGTAGCCGGACCTCACATCCCCGAAGGTTCCTATCATGTAGTAATAGCCCAATATCGCGCATATTGGAACGATAAGTTGTGTGGCCAATAGGACTTTGAATACGCTCCTGTTGCTCACGCCAGTCAGGTTGGCTACCCTGTAGCTGCTGAATGCAGCCAGTATCGCTCCGCCGTTCTGGTTCTCTGGCGCGTCTATATGAAATTCGGAGATGTAAGCGGCAAAGTAATAGCCGGCCATCTGCGATTCTGGCACAGGTGCTGTAGGCCATATGAGAAGCCTGTAGAGCGCGTTTCCGTGCTCGGCCGAACGGATATAGGTTCCAGTCATGCCCCAGATCCTGGCATTGCCAATCCAGAAGAGCAAAATCGTCAATGGCATCACCAAGCCTGCGGCCAGGTCCATTCCAGCTGACATCGAAAGCGCGGTCATGACTATTGTCGATCCAATGAGCAGTAACCATGTTGTCCTGTATGAAGTTGGCTCATCCTTCTCCAACTGGGCCACCCTGTCAGGGCTTAACATTCCAAAAGCTGCCTTCAAAGAATCGATAATGAACCTCCTGCCGAGGATCAGGTAAGATATGCTGAGCGCCATCCAGGAACCGGTCGAGAAGGCCTCCCACTTGAATGGTGGGCTGAACCTGACACTCTCCGGTCCCCAAGTCCTGCAACATCCGTTCTCGGTCATCAAGCCAGTATAGTATCCCATCACGTAAGCCACTTGCATCAAAACCAAGTAAATGAAGTACCAGAACCATATGTTGAAGAGTATGTTAAGTGGCGCAAAGTACATCATGGCTAGCACGAGCGGATGCTTGTCTGTGTTCGTTATTCCAACTATTGCCATAAGCGGGGAAGTCGTGGGCATTAGGTAGGCACCATGACCACAGGTGTCAGTTCTCCAAGCGAATATGTCGGGGAACCATGGAAAGAAGTATGTCATCAATATCGGAAACTGGAAGATAGCTCCCAGTATCAGGCCTATGCCAAAAGGCGTTATGTACTTCGATGGCATCCTTTCAGTTAGAGGAGGTATCCTTGTCATTATCTCAGAAGCTGCAGTAGCTTGCGGGAAAGGTATTCTTTCCATCTCTATCCAGTCTTTTCTGAAGAGCGTTGCCAAAGAGACGAGGAAAAGAGAGAAAGAGACATAGAAGATATACCAATAAACCGTCGGCACGTAAACCTCACCCCAGTTGGCTGCGCCAGTTCCTTGCCAAAGAGCCCTGACCGTCTCAGTCGAAGGAGCTATGAACGACGGTATGTACTGTGCTGCCCATTCCGGGTTGTAGTTTCTGGTGCCCCATATGAACCCAAATGCCTGCCCGATCGCCCCTGTACCAAGGGCATACCAACTCACAGTCGAGCCTACTATGTAAAGGTAAGTCAGGTTCGTCAGGTTGATCTTGTTCTTCAAAATCCCTGTCTTTGCCAGAAGTGCTGTGATCCACAGAAGGATGAATTGCGTAGATCCAAGGCCTATGGCGCAGGCCACAACCCCCATGCTGTAGAACTGCTGCAAGCCACCTGAAAGTACGAAGCCATAAGGAGCGCTGATCAAGCCCAGCACGACGCTGAGTAATACGATTGGGATCCAAGGTATCTTCTCTACTTTCGCCTCAGTAGTTGCCAATTTTCGCCTCTCACCTTGTGAATTAGTTAAGATTAGCCTAACTATTTAAGATTGACTGATATTTTTCGTCGTAAATGCCAAAATTCTATAAGGCAAGCATTCAGATTCATAAAGACGAAATAGGAAAAATGAGAGGCGCCATCTGTTTTGGCTGGGCTTAGAACGGGAACCAGAACTTGATGTGCGCTATTATCGTGCCAGGTATCAGAAGACCCATGTAGCCAGCTATGAAACCTGTAACTACAGGCACACCCCATTCTTCGTAGAGCTTGCTTCCACCAATTCTGAGAGTTATGGTCTTTAAAATCCAACCGATTAGAGCTGATGACCAGATGCCAAAGGATGTGCCAGCATAGCTCACAGCAAGAGAGAAACCTACGGGTTCGAATGGGAACCAAATGAACCTCGAGTGCAGAATGCTTAGTACTGCCGTTATCACAAAGCCCAAAAGGAAGTGCGGAACCCATGGGTCTGTGCCAGGCATACGGTTCCAATTGCTTGCAAGAGCACTCCTGCTGAGGAGCGGATCGCATCCCCTGCTTCCCCAGTTGCCAGGTATCCTAGAAAGGCCTACCGTGTAGAC
>CAZWAU010000218.1:0-3160 GCA_964631995.1 uncultured Nitrososphaerota archaeon | reverse complement strand
GCGATAGATTGTTTGCGGATCATGTCGTAGTATGATTCCCATGTTGGCTTAAGAACAACTGTGCTGTGCATTTCGACGGAATGCAGACATCGCGCGATCTTTCCTACGGTGCGGGCGATTTCAATCTTTTCGTCAGATGACAGTTTTTCACGAACTTCGCCCAAGCTCCTTCCCTGCACGAACTCAAATACAAGGTACGGCCATCTACAGTTGTCACCGTTCTCGAGAAGATGGCCGTGCGCTACCAATTCAGGTCTTGGTAGGTCATGCACACCAGACAGCAGTTGATTGACTTTCAGCTCGACGGCGAATGTGCGTTGTCCATCAAAATGGATACCAAAGAACTTCACAATCCACTTATCATCCACGTTAAACACCGGATAAGTTCCTGGCACATCGCAGGTCTTGATTGCATGCACTGGACCAAGGCCATGTTTCTCGCAAACAGCCTTTACAAATGGAGACCAGTAAGACGCGTCTGAGAAGAACTGTCTGTACTGGTCGATAGTCGTCAAATCTGGAGTACGCATATTCCAAATCTTAACCGCATGGAAACTAGACTATTAGTCTATCGGTGCAAATAAAGCTACCACAAATCCATATTTCCAAATTTATTATTTTGAAAATATATCTTGTTTTTGTATTCACCCACAAACATAAATTATTTTATGATTCTCAGTAAGAGTAGTGTTTTTCTCATCCTATTCGAAATGTGGAACTTCGAGCCAAACGCCACCATTCATCACTGCCTCGTGCGCAATTATCCCAGGAACAGTTATCTCCAATGCCTTCACAATGTCGATGGGAGGCTGTTTATCGCTATCGATCGAATCTATGAAATCCCTTACTAGATAGTATTCGCTTGTACCATGGCCACCTTTCAAAGCTTCTTCAGGAGCATCAGCTTCCTCGATCGACCATTTTACATTCCTAGGAACCTCGTCCTGTCCTTCAACATAGATTCTGCCATTTTCTTCTGATTTTCTTTCCAAGAACCCCTTAGTACCGTACACAACGTAATTGAGTTGGTAAGGTCCAGCATAAACGGAGCTCCGAAGTAGCTTAATCGTCACACCTTTCTTTGTCTCAAAAAGCCCAACCTGCATGTTGATCGATCCTGGGCCAAGATTTGGTATGATGTCTGATCGCTTTCCAGAACCTGTGGCCCTCACCACGTAGTCATCCTTAAGGAACATAAGCAAAGGGCCTAACGAATGTGAACAGTAGTGCAAAGGGGGTCTTTTCATTCTCCAGTATATTTCTCCCGTGCTCTTGTTGTAGAGCAAATTTCTGATTTCATGCAGGTACTCAGCTTCCATGTAATATAATTCTCCAATCACAGCCTTTTCGATTATTGACTTCCACTCCCTGATATAGTGGTAATAACAGCAGTTTTCTGCCATCATGTATTTTGCTTTCGATCTTCTTGCCACTTTGAAGAGTTCCTCGCACTCATCGATGCTTGTTGCAGCGGTCACCTCGGACAGAACATGCTTATCTCTCTCTAAGGCCTTGATCGATTGTTCCGCATGAAAAGGCATCGGTGTTCCGATAAACACAATATCTATGTCCGCCCTATCTATGAATCGGTCGTAATCTGTGAAGATAGAACTTTCTTTAATATTGAGTTCTTTTGCCACCTCTCTTCCGCGTTCCAAATTTATGTCGCAAATCGCCGTTACCTGTGTTCTGGGATGTGCTTTGAATATGTGGCCATAGCTGCTTCCTCTATTCGCCCCAACTAATCCAACCTTTATCCTTTCCATTTCACTCAAATGGTTGAAAAAAAGATATTTTAACATTTGTGTCTTTTATGAACTATCTTATTTATTAGCTAATAATCTACGAAAACAAGGCAACAACGTTATTAAGACATTAATAATGTAAACTTGAACGAAGACGATCAACAGGGAGATGGTATACCTGAAACTCGAGACATTCCATCTGGAGAGATTCCAGTCAAAGTGGGAACATATCGTGAATTACAATCTCGCTGAGAGTGGAGTCCAGCCATTCACATTGGAGGAGCTACTGGGTGATAGGGAGAAAATCGAGATCATGAATCGCTTCCTCGGGTATGTCCAGACAAATGGCAGTAATTCCCTCAGGGCAAATATCTCCGAACTCTACCAGGATGCTTGTGAAGAAAACGTTCTCGTAACGAACGGGAGCAGCGAGGCGAATTTCTTGGTTGCTTGGTCACTATTGGAAAAAGGCGATGAGGCTTTGGTCATGCTACCGAACTACATGCAGATCTGGGGCTTGGCCAAGATGATGGGTGGGACACCAGTCCCTCTCTGGCTCAGAGAGAACGAAGGTTGGAGGATCGATCTAGAGGAGATCAAAGAGAAGGTTTCGCACAAGACAAAACTCATAGCCCTGTGCAATCCGAATAATCCAACGGGGGCGATATTCGACCAAGCAACGCTGCGGGGAGTGTGTGAGATTGCTGAGGATTTTGGATCATGGGTTTTGTGCGATGAAGTATATCGTGGCGCCGAATTGGAAGGAAACAAAACTCCCTCGGTATGGGGTATTTATGAAAGGGCTATCACTAGCTCCGGGCTTTCAAAAGCTTATGGTTTACCTGGATTGCGCATTGGATGGATCATGGCACAAGAGGATGTAATAAATAGACTCTGGTCATACCACGATTATACGACAATATGCACCTCTGCAATGAGCGATTATGTTGCCAATCTGGCTCTTGAGGCAGAGAACAGGGAAAGGATTCTTTCAAGAACTAGGAGAATACTCGCAAGAAATTGGCTCATCTTGGAAAGATGGTTCGATAATCATTCAGAGATTTTCAGGTACACGAAACCAAAGGCTGGAGCTGTCTCTTTTGCAAGATACAACTTGGATATAAACTCGACCTTGATAGCAGAAAAACTTGCAAGAGAGAAGAGCGTCCTGATCGTACCAGGAGATCACTTTCTAATGGACGGGTATGTGAGGATAGGTTATGGCTCTGATGTTGAACTCTTGGAAAAGTCACTCGTCCTCGTTGGCGAATTTTTCAAAAGCTTAAAAGGAAAATAATCTAGGTCGTTCAAACGTAAATCTGCATAACTCCTTTCAGAAAATCGAGCTTCTAGTGAGTCTAACAATATTGTCTCCATCTTGCAATTGAGAGCAGTTGCTGGGATTTGGCTTTCAC
>CAZWAU010000217.1:0-5076 GCA_964631995.1 uncultured Nitrososphaerota archaeon | reverse complement strand
CTCTAGGTCCTCTGTTATCCTGCTCCTAGCCTCATCTACTCTCAGCCCAGCATACATTCCTGCTGCACCACTCATTTTTCCATCTTCATCGATGGCTGCAATCTCTTTCAATCCAAGCTCCCTGAAAAGCCTGACATCTGTTTGATCTCCGTAACTACAAACCATCATCACTCCAGTTCCAAATTTCGGATCGGCAGCAGGATTGGCAATTATGGGAACCTCCCTTTCATATATCGGCAGTATTGCCTTCATTCCTACTAGGTTGGAGTACCTTTCGTCTTCCGGATGAACTAGGACCGCTTGGCAGGAACAGATCAGCTCAGGCCTTGTCGTTGCAATCGTTAGGAAATTTTCAGTCCCAGCGATTTTAAACTTTACATAGTTCAGCCAAGTCGGTATCTCTTCATAAACTATGTCGGCATCAGCTATCGTAGTCCTGCAGTCAACGCAATAGTTGTTTGGTCTCGTAGCTTCGTAGATCAACCCTTTGTCCCAAAGCTCAATAAAGGTTTCCTGTGTTAACATCCTATAAGATGGGGAGTCGGTCCTGTAGTGGTTATCGAAATCGCAGCTCATCCCCATGGTTTTCATTATGCCGATCATCTCCTCCTCCAGATCGTCCAAAGCAACGGCTGCCAGCTCGGTGAATTTTTCCCTTGGAGTTTCGTGCATCCTTATACCATATTTCTTCTCCGTGTATCTCTCAACTGGAACTCCGTTCCTGTCAATGCCCAATGGAAAGTAAACATTGTACCCGAACATTCTTTCTGTCCTAGCTATCATGTCTATCTGAGAATAATGGGCAGCAGCCCCGATGTGCCATGGCCTTCCAGATGGATATGGAGGTGGTGTGTCGATCGTGAATATTTTCTTCCGACCATCAATCTTGAAGCCCTTCTTTTCCTTGTTCCAGATCTCTGAGATCAGCTTTTCCTTTGAAATGTTCCATCGGTCTTCTTTTATCTTCGGTTTAAATTCCATTCTCTCCACCAGCATCGATCAATTTAAATTTATGTGCCGAAATAACGATCGATTCAGAGATGTACCCGAAGATCGCCTTTCATGTGCCTCTAAGCAACCACCAATTTCTCCAAATTTAAGCATTTAGGTGGAATATTCTTAAAAGGCGCCTCTCCTTTAACCTAAGCTCAATCTTTCAAAACCCATGCGCTTCTAGGTCGAATTTAAATCTATGCTGGATACAGATACTAACGCCCAGAAAAAAAGTTGCAATGCCCAAAGATTTGGCAAGCTTAATATTTGAAAAGAGCCCCCTTAAACTTAATGGCAAGCTACATAATATCGCATGATCTCGGAACGACCGGGGATAAGGTGGTTCTTTTCGATCTTGAGAAAAACCATATCGCCGCCTCCTCGTTTGCAAGCTACCAAACTTTCCATACCAAGCCAACCTGGGCAGAGCAAGATCCCAACGATTGGTTCAACTCCTTCAAAAATGGAACGAGGGAGCTACTGAAGGTTAGTAAGGCATGTCCGGAGAGTGTGTTAGCTTTGAGCTTCAGCGGGCAGATGCTGGGCTGCTTGGGTGTAAGCAAAACCGGGAAGCCCCTCATGAAGAGCATCATCTGGATGGATCAGAGGAGCGTCAAGCAAGCCCTCAAAATCAGGGAAAAAATAGGGGAGAGGAAGTTCTATAAAACAACGGGCAATAGAATAAGTCCGACTTACACGATCTCGAAGATTCTTTGGCTAAAGTCGGAAAGACCGAGCATTTATCAGAACACATACAAATTCCTTCAAGCAAAAGACTACATTATATTCCGCCTGACTGGAAACTACTGCACGGACTATTCTGATGCTTCTCTGTCAGGGATGTTCAACATAAGGAAACGCAAATGGGCATATCCGATGCTGGATGAGCTCGATATTGACAAGGAGAAGCTACCAGAGGCACATGCATCCACAAAAATTGTAGGAGAGCTTAGGGGTGATGTCTTAGATGAGATCGGACTTAGGAGTGGCACCCCCGTCGTTGTTGGTGGTGGCGATGGACCATGCGCAGCTGTAGGCGCTGGAGTCGTAAGGCCTGGCTCTGCCTACAACTATCTTGGCGCTTCCTCCTGGATAGCTGTCTGCTCGGAAAGTCCACTTCTCGATCCGAAGATGAGAATCTTCAACCAGTGGCACCTTGACCCCAGCATGGTTTCGCCAACTGGAACGATGCAAACAGCAGGCAACTCGTACAGGTGGCTCAGAGATGAAATCTGTACAATGGAGAAGGAAAGAGCGGACAAGATCGGTATGGATCCGTATAGCATAATGGACTCGGAGGCTATGAAGGTTAAGCCTGGATCGGAAAACATCATCTTCCTTCCATACCTCATGGGTGAGCGATCTCCTTGGTGGAACCCTAAAGCTCGGGGAGTATTTTTTGGCCTGGCCCTTGGGCATGCAAGGAGAAACTTGGTAAGAGCCGTCCTTGAGGGCGTAGGCTACAACCTGAAAACCATTCTTGACGCTCTCCAAGAGTCGGGGAACAATATCGGGCGCATCGTCGCTATCGGCGGAGGGGCGAGGAGCAAGCTTTGGAGGCAGGTGCTTGCTGACATCTTCGGAAAAAGGGTGGCTGTCCCAATGTACCCGGAAGAGGCTACCTCGGTTGGGGCAGCGATAGCTGGCGCGATAGGCATCGGTTTTTTCAAGGACTTTCTCGTGGCAGAGAAGCTCTTGAAGATCGTTGAAGAAGCTATTCCAAATGCGAAAAACCACAGGATGTATCTCAAATACCACAGATTCTTCGAGAGGCTCTATGAGGGTTTAGTACCTTTCTTTGAGGAACTGGCTTCGATTGAATCTATCCCGTAAATCTGGCAGGAATTTGGTTTATAAAGAGGCCAGGATATACAGATTTATGTCAATGCACCCAACTCTATTGAGAACTTTTATTTAATACGCTTTCTCACTGACGCGCAGAGGGAAAAAGGAAAATGAGCTCTAGCTTCGGCGGTAAAGCGGTAGCCCTTTTTCTTGTAGGAATCTTAGTTGGTTTGGCAGCAGGATACGTTGCCGGAGGAATTGGAAAAGTAAGCACCGAGGAGCTTCAGTCGATGAGGACTGAGCTTGACAACCTAAGGGCCCAGTACCAGGTTTTAAGCGAACAAATCAATAGCCTTACAAGGAAACTGAAAATCGGTTTCATATATGTCGGCCCCATTGGAGATTACGGTTGGAGCTATGCGCACGAAGTCGGAAGGAGATATCTGGAGAGCAAGTTTCCTTGGATAGAAACAACGTACGTCGAATCTGTGGCTGAAGCTGATTGCCAAAGGGTAGCGGAGCAACTCGTGGCAGCTGGAAACGACCTAATATTTACCACTAGCTTCGGGTACATGGATCCAACATTGGCGGCAGCCCAAGCCCACGAAGGCACTATCTTTTTCCACTGCAGCGGCTATGAGAGGGCTCCAAATATGGGAACATACTTCGCTGAATTCTACCAACTCTACTACCTGAATGGTTTAATGGCGGGTGCTCTCTCAAAGACAGGGAAGATAGGTTACGTTGGAGCATATCCTATACCTGAGGTCATAAGGCATATCGATGCATTTGCTTTGGGAGTCAAGGAAGTGAATCCCCAAGCAAAGGTTTACGTCCGTTGGATATTCGCGTGGTACGACCCGACAAAGGCGAGGCAGGCAGCTGAAGCCCTGATAAGCGAGGGCGTTGACGCTCTGGCTTTCACGGAGGATTCGCCTACGGTCGTGCAGGTTGCTGAGGATTACACCATTGGAGGGAAGCAGGTATACGCTTTCTCCCACTACAGCCCAATGTTGTCCTACGGTCCAAACTCGGTGGTGAGCGGGCAACTCGTGCACTGGGAGAAGATATACGAGGACATCGTAACAAAGGTGAGACTCGGGATCTACAACAATACAAACTTGGAGAACGTGGACTACTGGTGGATGCTCAAGGAGGGGGCGGTTGAACTTGGAGGTGAATTCGGAGTGCCGATAAATCAAAAGTTCGAAAATGAACTGAAGGCGAAATTCGTAGACGATCCGGTCCTTGGGAGGATCAGTGTCTACGACTTGGTAATGAAACGCTTAGAGCAGATGAAAGAGGAGACTGTTCTGTTCGATCCTTTCACCGGCCCGATTAAAGACCAAGATGGGAAAATCCGAATCCAAGAAGCAAGCAGGGCATCTCGCGAAACCCTTTGGACGATCGATTGGTTCGTGGACAACATTGTCGGAAGTCCTAAGCCTTAGCGATATCCATTCGTGTCCTCCCCTTCTCTTTTTTACTTCGGCCAAGTGGCACGATGATGCCCGAATTCGCGTTTGAAATGTTGGGGATAACGAAGAAGTTTCCAAATGTACTAGCCCTAGACAGCGTCGACTTTGGGGTGAAGGTCGGAGAGATACGCGCCCTCTTGGGCGAGAATGGAGCTGGGAAGACAACGCTGATGAAGGTGCTTTGCGGCCTTTACAGGCCAGATTCAGGTAAAATCCTAGTGGGAGGAGAAGAAGCTAGGATAAGGTCTCCGAAAGATGCTATCGACCTTGGTATCGCAATGGTCCACCAGAGATTCATGCTCGTCGAATCGATGTCTGTATTGGAAAACGTTGTTCTTGGAACAAAGATGGCAACAATTTTTCCCTTGAAGAAAGTAAGGGACGATGTCTGCAGGCTTATGGAGAAGTTCAGGCTCAATGTAGACCTTGACGCAAAGGTATGGCAGATAACTGCAAGCGAGCAGCAGAAGGTAGAAATATTGAAAGCTATGTACAGAAGAGCGAAGATATTGGTTCTCGATGAGCCAACGTCGATGATAACCCCATCTGAATACGAGAAACTTTTCGAGAGCCTCAAAGAGCTTTCGAGATCTGGAACAGCCATAGTCTTCATAACGCACAAACTAAAGGAAGCGATGAGCATATGCGATTCTATCACAATAATGCGAAGGGGGAAGATTGTAACGAACTGCAAGCCGAACGATGTTGATGCCAAGGACTTGGCAAAGATGATGATTGGGACAGAAGTCCCAACGGAAGCCATGAAGGTAGTGGTTGCGACAGGAGGTGAACCCATCCTACAAGTGGAAGACCTCTACGT
>CAZWAU010000216.1:0-21219 GCA_964631995.1 uncultured Nitrososphaerota archaeon | reverse complement strand
GTTGAGGCTCGTGATGAAGCCAGCATTTGAGGCGGAGGTACGTTCCATACCAAGGCCTTGAAACCATATTCCGACGAAGTAGATCAAACCAAGAAGTATTCCAGGCTTGATCGATTTCGTCAATTCGGTCCTTTTGTTCAGAAGCCTGTATGTAAGATAGGGCGAGAGGAGAAGGGCGGAGAGGAAAAACCTCAATGCAACATACTGAGAGGTACCGACCGACGAAACGATTATCTTTGCTAATGGAAATGATGTGCCCCAGAGCAAGGAAACCGAGAGCAGGAAAGCTAGGCCCTCAATCTCTCTGCGGAGGTCTGTTCGCATGGCAAAAATATGTATAACCATTTATGAGCTTAATTCAATGAACCAAAGAATAGCATGATATGAAGACCAATGTGATGTAGCCTTAGCAAGAATGAAGAACCTTCAAAATGGTGCCAACTCTCTTGGCAACCCCATTAACTCCTCGAGGGAAAAAACTGGGCCATCCGTACAAACGAGCTTTCCACCGAAGTGGCAGTGACCACACTTTCCTATTCCACATCTCATCCTGCTCTCTAGGGAGACAAATATGTTGCCAGGGCTGAGCCCCAAAGAAGAAAGCGTCCTTACAGCAAACTTGATCATTACCGGTGGCCCGCAGACGAAGGCTACCGCTTTTTCAGCTTCGACAGCACTTTTTTCTAGGAGCTTCGTGACGACACCAACGTTCCCATCCCAGCCTTGCTCAGGTTTGTCCACAGTTAGGTGAAGCTTGAGTCCCCTAGATTGCCAAAGTTTGAACTCTTCCCTGAAAAGGAGGAGTGAGGGAGTCCTGGCTCCATAGAAAACCTCAACATTCTTAGCCTTCGTTTCGGATAGAGCTACCGCCCTAAGAGGGGCTAGACCTATTCCTCCCCCAACAAGAAGAAGCTCCTTGCCACTTGCAGCTTCCAAAGGCCAACCCCTTCCATAAGGACCCCTCACATGCACGATGTCGCCGATCCTTGCCTCGTGAAGAGCTGATGTAACCTTTCCAATCTTCCTGACACTTACCTGCAGCCCATAATTTGGAGGGGAACAAACAGATATCGGCGCTTCCCCAATGCCGATAGCCCCGACAAGGATGAACTGCCCAGGATCGGCGGAAAAATTCCTTTCCGATTCAGGAAGCCTTATGGTGAATGTTTTTGTGTCCTCCGTCTCGACCTTTATCTCCTCTATCGATCCGATGGTTGGGTAGTAAGGGTTCATTCCCAAGCGCTTAGCACTTCCCTAACGTCTATGTTGGTAGGGCAGAGTGATACACACCTTCCACAACCCACACAAGCACTTACGCCGAAAGTCTCTGGAACATACAAAGACTTGTGAAAAATTCTATGCCTAAATCTCATATCGCTGGTAGGCCTGGGATCCAAGCCTCCGGCCATCTTGGAGAAGTCGCGGAACAAACATGAGTCCCAACCCCTGAGCCTTTTGCATGATGCTCCAATTCTACAATCCATTACATCGAAACAGTAGCAAGTGGGGCAGAAGAAAGAACATAATGCGCACCCAATGCAAGATTCGCTCAACTTAAACCAGCTTTGGTCTTCATATGCATCCTTCAACTTGTGTGCCAAGTGCTTGACATCTAACCTCGAGGGCATCACCGACTCTATTTCGTAGCGCTTTCTGAAGTAGGATTTCAATTCTGTGCTTGATGCTTCTCGAAACAAGCTTGGGTGAAGTTTTATGAGCCCCAAGCCCTTCGGAGAGGTAGACTTGGCATAAAATTTGTCTGAGTCTCTTAGGAGAGATATGTCCCCTCCTGTTCCTTCAACTGGTCCTGTGCCCATGTCCTTGCAGAAGCACGTAGGAGAAAACCTTTCGCATGCCACGCTAATTATCAAGGAACTCTGCCGCCTCGATGAGTAGTAGGGATCCTCAAATTTACCACTCATTATCACCGAATCTAAAACATTTATAGCGGAGGCGTCGCAAGGTCTCACTCCGAAGAAGACAGTATCGCTTTTTGTCAAAGGTTTCTCAGACAATCGTCCAGAACGCATATCGTAAGAGAACATCTCTTCCATCTGAGGCAAAAGTTGGAATTTGGGAGACTTTAAGACGTTTATCAAGTCGAGCCTTGCATCATCATATGAGAGAACATTTGAGAACCCCGATGGCCCTCCATTAGAGACTGGAGCAAATAGCTTCCTCTCCTTTGCTAGTGAGTTAATTAAATTCCTCATGTTCTCCAAATCTATCAGGTACAATTTCTCCAGGACAGGTCACCCCTGGCGGCTATGTCTACCAGCATCTTCTCCGACCAGAACTTTGGCAAGTCTGCCTCGGTCCTCCCAGATGCCTGGAACTCCTCCCAACTTCTCATTGACCAAGTGGTATAGTCTCGTCAAAGGTATGCGGACAGGACAGGCCATCTCGCAGGCACCACACTCCGAGCACCTGCCAGCCATGTGAAGTGCTCTAACCAAGTGGAAAGTCGCCAACTCGCTCTCAAGCCATAGCTTCGATACTAGCCAAGGCTTCGATCCGCTGATAGCACACTCGGAACAGTAACAGAGTGGACAAGACCTTATGCACGCCATGCACCTGACACAGTTTTTAAATTCGGAAAGCCACTCATTTGGATCTCTCCATGGATCTGTTTCGATCTTTCGCGGCTTCTTATCCCCTGTCGTAATTAGGGCATCGTATATAGGTGAGATATTCGTGGCGCACCTTTTGCAGTGTTCGGCAAGTTCGTGCTTATGCTTGATCGAGTAGGGTGCTTCCGGCTTCTCAACACCTCCGCATTCTATGGCAACGATGTAAACAGATTCCCTCTTGACCTGGTTCTCAAGAATCATCTGCGAAATGGTTACTCCGTCACACCCTTTTGCCAAAATCCCAACCCTGCCCGTCGCGCCTATCAGGTAGCGAGCTAGATTGTTCCTGCAGTATCTGTTCCAAACGAGCCTATTTACTTGGCTCTCTTCCCTGATGAAGCATGGCCTTGATGTGCCATTGGCAGAGCCTTTCTCAAAGCCGATGAAATATTCTACCTCCTTCTTGGATAAAAGGTCCCTAGCGATCGATCTTATCCTCTCCTCTGCGCTCATAACATCATCCCCTCAAACGCACTGGGCCCATCTTCTCAACCTCATCCACACACCTTTCGATCTCCTGTGAGAACTTCAGCCCCTCAGGAGCTGAGATCCAGATGAGCCTTACGCGCTCTTTTTCAATACCTACAGACTCCAACAGAGATCTGAGTACCTTGACCCTTTGCTCCGTTATCCTGCTTGGGCTTGCGTGCCTGAGTTCGCTTGGTTTGCAAGCTGAGATTATAACTCCATCAGCACCTTTCTCGAAACACTTTACAACGATGGCTGGATCTACTAAGGCTGTGCATGGAACCCTTATAGGGAGAAGACCCTGGTGGTAAAAAGCCTTCTCAACTCCGGCTCTGTCAGCTCCTGAGTAGGAGCACCAACAAAGAAATGCAACGACCTTAACCATCATGGAACCTCCAATATTCCCTCTACCTGACTCAGTACCGATTCCTGCTGCCATCCCTTTAGAGAGATCGCGCCTGGGAGACAGGCTGGCACGCATGCACCACATCCCTTGCAGACGCCCTCGTTCACTGCAGCCTTCCCATCATCGCTCGTTATGGCTCCATATTCGCATGCACTCTGGCACCTCATGCAACCTGTGCAAACAAGTTTGTCGACCGAGGCCTTAAAGGGTGACAGGGCAAGCTCAGAGGCATTGAAAATTGAAAGAACCAGACCAGCTGCTCCTGAACCCTCTATGACACTTTCAGATATGTCCCTTGGGCCATGACAGGTTCCTGCTATGAAGATTCCATCCACGAAAGTCTCGAGGGGCCTGAACTTGGGCTGGATCTCTTCTATCCAGCCCGGATCTCTCGTCTGCAAACCAGCTATCTTTGCTAGTTTGGTGGTCGATTCGCTTGGCCTCATCCCCAAAGCAAGTACGACCAAGTCAACCTTCAGCTCACCCCTCTCGCCAGTTAAAGAATCCTCGTATGGAATGACTATCTCACCGCTCTCCCGATCCCTTCTCAGTTCTGAGGGCCTGCACCTTATGAATCGAACACCGTCCTCTCTGACCCTAGTGTAAAGGTCTTCCCACCCCTTCCCCTGAGCCCTGATGTCTGTGTAAAATATGTAAACCTCGGCCTTCGGATCGTGTTCCTTTATCAGCCTGGCTTGCTTCAGGCTCACGGCGCAGCAAAAGAGCGAGCAGTCCTCAGCACCTATGCTTGTGTCTCTCGATCCCACGCACTGTATGAAGGCGATCCTTTTCGGGTGCTTGCGGTTCCTGAGCACCAGTTCTCCACCCGATGGGCCAGAGGCGCAAATCACCCTCTCAAATTCGATGCTCGATATGACATTCTCGAATTCGCCATAGTGGTACTGAGGCTTGAGCTTTGGATCGAAAAGAGATGCTCCTGTCGCAATAACTATTGCCCCAACGTTGAGCATGATGGTCTTAGGATGGTCGTTGAAATTTATAGCCGATAGACCACATGCCTTTTGACACATCCCGCACTCGGTACAGATATCCTTGTTTATAACGTACTTCAAAGGAACTGCCTGGGCGAATGGAGCATAGATAGCCTTGATTGGCTTTAGGTCGACATCATAACTGTTCGGTTGGTAGACAGGGCAGACATCGACGCAAGCCCCGCAACCATTGCATTTCGATGGGTCCACGAATGTGGGCTTGACCTCGACCGTTACATCGAAGTTACCAACATGCCCAGCGATGCCAGTTACTTCCGCGTTTGGGATGAGCCTAATGTTCCTGTTCCGGCCAGCGTCTGAGAGTTTTGGTCCTTCGATACATATTGAGCAATCCAATGTTGGTATGGTCTTATCGAGTTGGGACATTACGCCCCCTATGCTAGGCTCCTTCTCAACGAGGAAAACCTCGTAACCTGCATTCGCTATGTCTAGGGAGCACTGAACCCCAGCTATGCCACCACCCACGACTAGGGCCTTCTTCACAACTTTTATTTTCTCGGTCCGAAGAGGAGATGAGGTTGCAACCTTCATTAAGCCACCATTGATAAGCCTGTAGGCCTTCTCAGTTGCATCCTTCTTGTCCGGATGCACTGCTGAACAAAGCTCCCTGATATCGACAACCTCTACGAGGGAGGCTGGAAGAAGTTGCAATTCTGCCACCACCTTGAAAGAATTCTCACAGCTCCTTGAGGAGCATGCAGCTATCACCAAACCATCAAAACTTCCGGCTTTCAAAAATTCCTTTAGTTTATCCAGCCCTTGCACCTGACAAAGTTCCGCCTCTTCTTGCACCTCCTGCACGTATGGCGATGCTCTACACCTCTGGGCCAACTCCTCAAGATCTATCGAATTTTTGATTACTGAGCCACAGCTGCAAAGCAGAACTCCCAGTCTTTTCATCAAATTGCACCTCTCATGCCTATGCTTTTGGGAGAAGAACCGAGGGCAAGTGCGTAGAGCTGAACCAAGTGAAAAACGGGCAGTCTCTTGCTGTGCGCACTAAGTTGTTTAAGGCAGTGCGGGCATGTTGTGACTATGATGTTCGCTTCCGAGGCCTCCGCGCTCCTTACCCTACGCATAGCAAGAGCTTTTGAAACTCTGCTACCTTCATAGACTGAGCCACCGCAGCAGCTCAGCTCTTCCTTCTCCTCTACGCTCTCGCAACCAATAACATCGAGAAGTGATTTAACGAGTTTTGGAGAAAATGGATCGTCAACCTTCCGTATCTCAGATGGTCTTAGGAGGTGGCAGCTGTGTTGAACGGCGCACTTAAGGTTGACGGGCTTCTTCAATCGAGCCTTCACCTCTCCCTCTGCATCCTTCAGTACTTTCACCAGTGGAAAGACGTTTGGCAAAACCTTACCTTTTTCCTGTTCAAGGCTTGTCTTCGCATCCTGCAGGCTTGCGAAGCACTCGTCGCAAATCGTGATGACATCTGATTTTGCTGTGCTGAAATTCATGAGGTTCACATTCTGCCAAACTTCTTTTTGGAAGCCGAAAAGTGCTGGAGGAATGCAACAGGCAGCTCCCCTCATGTCCGAGAACTCTATTTTGAGAATCGAAAGTACATCCCTAAGAGCACGTTCAACCTCTGGGAAGATGTTGGGAACGATGCAACCCAAATAAAGTGAGTACAGTTTAATCACCCATTTTCAAGATTTTTTTGACCATTGGTTTGACGAGCGCCCTTACCTCCTCGAGCTGCTTACCATCCAGGCTGAATTCTGGCAAACCAAGGGATGATCTTTTGAGTTTCAAACCCTTTCTCTTTCTGAATGCGAAACCGGACTCAAGTAATGAAACCAAGGACTTCATTCTTTCCTCAGGAACACCCTCTGAATTTTGCACCATCAACCCTCTGGCGGAGAGCATCACGTTCATGGGCCACACCTCTTTCGGGCACCTCTCCGTGCAGATTCCGCAAGTTGAGCAGAGCCACGCCTTCTTCATGTCAATCTTGGTCTCTCCGATCAGGATCGTCTGGATGAACCTGCGCGGATTGTAAGATTGTTCCAGCTCATAGACCGTGCAACCTGCTGTACAGGTTCCACACTGGATGCAGCGCATAAGGTTTGGTGCACCGTTCCTCATGAGTAATTCCTTCATGCCTTTGCCTCCTGCAATACCTTCCCTTCTCCCTTCTTCATCCTCTCCAAGAAACGTGTCATCTCGATAATCGTCCTTTGGTAAACGTTGCCTTCAGCTGCCGAAACATACACGAACCATAGGCGGTCTGGATCGATCCCCTTCTTTGAAAGCATGCTCTTCGCCTGTTCTATTCTCTTTTTCGCCCAAGCGTTTCCGGATATGTAATGGCAATCAGCTGGATGGCATGGCGCGACGAGAACCATTCCAGCTCCTTTTTCAAAAGCTCTCATGATTATCTTCGTGCTGATCCTGCCAGAGCACATCACACGTATTATGCGGACGTTCGTCGGATACTGCAACCTTGAGACGCCGGCAAAGTCTGCTCCAGCGTAACTGCACCAGTTGCAGTTGAAGCTTATGATTTTATCCGATGGATCTGTCTCCAATGCTGCATCGATCTGGGCATTTATCTGCTCCTCGCTGAAGTGGTACTGGTCGAGTGCACCATAAGGGCAGCCTGCAACACAAGTACCACAACCCTTGCAAAGAGACTCCAGAACCTCAATCTTCTTTCCGCCAGCGACCTCGATAGGCCTGACGGCTTGGAATGGGCACATCTTCGTGCATGCCAAGCAACCCCTGCAAATCGTCGAATCAACATGGCTAACTATAGGTTCGAGCTCTATCTCATCTTTTGAGAAAAGGGATATTACCTTTGAAGCCGATGCGTGCCCTCTTGAAACGCTCGACGGGAGATCCATAGGCCCGCTGCATGAGCCTGCAAGCATTACGCCATCAACGACCGTTTCAGCTGGCTTCAGTTTTATGTGAGCCTCCATGAAGAAGCCGTAAGGATCGAGGGGGATCTTCAGCATCTCGCTCAAGCGCTTGGCATCCTTTGGAGCCTCTATGCCTGTGGCGAGCACTACCATTTCAAACTTCTCAATGAAAGGTTTGCCTGTGAGCGTGTCCTCCGACTTGATAGCTAGGTTATGCCCCTCCTCTACTATTTCGGAGGGCCTTCCCCTTACAAAGCGGCATCCAAGCTTTTGCGCCTTCGTATAAAGGGCTTCGTACTCCTTACCCCCAGTCCTCATATCCATGTAGAACACGACGATGTCCATGTCAGGGGACCTCTCCTTCAGAAGGATTGCCTGCTTCAGTGTTATCAAACAGCAAATTTTACCGCAGTAAGGATTCGCCTTATCGTCCCTGCATCCCACGCACTGTATGAAAGCCACCTTCTTGGGTTCATTTCCATCGGAGGGCCTTTCGACATTTCCATGAGTCGGGCCTATTGGGCTCAGCATCCTCTCTAGCTCGAGGCTTGTGATAACATCTTTCAGCTTCGAATAACCATACTCGGGTTTCCTGCGTGGATCGAATAGCTCAAAACCTGTTGCAACGACTATAGCTCCAACCTTATAGCTTTCCTCAATCGATGGTTGATCGAGCTCTATTGCCCTTACAGGGCAAATTTCTTCACAAGCACCGCATGAGGTGCAATAGCTCTTATCGATTACGGCAACCCTTGATGCGATGGGCATGCTTTGGATGTGAACGGTATTTCTGTCCCAAACGGAGCTGTTGGCGCATAAAAGGGTATGCGCAGAGGAAGAGCTGACAAGGGTTATCGGCTTCCTCACATGCAAATGATTTAGAACTTCATCAGGCAATGTTTCAGGGCAAGCTTCCAAGCACATCCCGCAACCGGTGCACGAATCATTGACATACGTAGGTCTCCTCACAACCTTTACCTCGAAATTCCCTACGAACCCCGAAATCTCCTTTGCTTCAGAAAGTGGAAGGATCTTAATCCTAGGATTGCTAACTACCTTGTTCAAAAGCTCTTGGAGCTGGCAGTAAGTGCAATCAACCTTCGGGAAGGTCTTGTCCAGGAAGGAAGCCATTCCGCCAAGAGAAGCTTTCTTCTCAACAAGTATAACTTCGTGGCCAGAATCTGCGATGTTTAAAGCGGCCGTCATACCTGCTACTCCACCCCCTAAGACCATTGCTCTCTTTGTGATTGGGACCCGAATTGGTTGAAGTGGCTTTAGGAGCCTTGCCTTTGAAACAGCCATCTTGACCTGGTCCATCGCCTTCTTAGTCGCACCTTCGGGATCTGAAGAGTGTACCCAAGAGTTGTGCTCGCGTATGTTCGCCATCTCCATCAAGTATGGGTTGAGCCCTGCCTCTGCAACACATGCTCTGAATGTTAATTCGTGCATCTTTGGAGAACAGGAAGCTACTACAACCCTGTTCAGATTATGCTCCACGATCGCCTTCTTGAGTTCGGCTTGGCCAGCCTCAGAGCATGTGTATAGATTATGGACGGAGTAAACAACATCCTCAAGGCCCTTTGCATAATCGGCAACCGCCTTGCAATCTATGGTTCCAGCAATATTTTTCCCGCAGTGGCAGACGAAAACTCCAACCCTTATCTGTTCGTTTGCCTTTGCCATTTCAGGTAACCCTCGATTCGGAAACTACCGATCTCAGCCTTTCTATTGAAGAGCGATCAAGGAGCCTGGCAGAATACTTTTGACCAATGAGCTTTGAGAGGGCCGAGGACCAAAGAGATGAGAACCCCTCCTTAACGAATACGTGGTACCTTTCAACGTTGATCGCATTGTCCTTGCACACGATCGAACAGGCGTTGCAGAAAATGCAGTACCTCTCTGTGACCTTTGCCCTCCCTTCCTCAATTTTAATTGCAGAGGTCGGGCATACCTTTGCGCAGATGTCGCAACCCTTGCTGCACTTTGTATCGTCGATGGAGATTCTTCCAAGGAACAGTGGATTGGCCTTTACAGCCCCATGCTTGCAAGCATCTTCGCACCAAGGGCACCTCAAGCACCTTTCCTCGTTGAATGATAAAGCTCCTCCCTCAAATTTCAAGGCTCCTCTTGGGCAAGCCCTTGCTGCATCGGAGCACCCTTCCGGGCACTTTGTGCTCTCGATGCTCAGTTTCGGTAAGGGAGTCGGGAAGCCACCCCTATCCACCAAGACGTTGCTCCATTTTCCATTGAAAAGAATTCTTATGGCGCTTGTTGGGCATAGTGGCTCGCACGCTCCACAGAGCACGCATTTGTCCTCTTCCAAGGCGATTTCGGCTTTTCCATCATTGACCCTGATAGAGAAAGCTTCCTTTGGACAGACCTTCGAGCATATGTCGCACCTTATGCAGAGGCTTTTGTCGATAGAAAGCTCTACGCTGTCCACGTAGAACCTCAGGGAGGCGACTAGAAATCTCCCATCCTCCTTCTTCTCCAAGGCAAGGGGAGATATGGAGACCACCACTGTCATTGGACAATTTTTTGGTGTTTAAGCCTTGCTTTTTACAAAACGTTAGGTGATTTAAGCATCCCCCAACTGTGCAGATTCAATCTAGGTTTCATGGAAATGCAAAAATGCGTAAAGATTTTAGGCAAGAACGTCCTGCCATGCGTCTGAGATGGCCGAGTCAAGAGTAGAGGTGGAATTCACGGGACCATTCAGGGAAATATGTGGATGCAGGAGCTTCAGCCTTAACGTTGTGGAGATAAGCCTCCTTGATCTAGTTAAGGAGCTGGGAAACAGGTTTGGGGAAGCTTTTGGCCGTAGATTAGGATTGGATAATGGGAGGTATGATGGAGAGGCAGCAACTGTGATCGTGAATGGCGTTGTTGTAGAGGGCTCGAAGCTAAAGGAGAAGGTTGTCAAATCTGGAGACCGCGTCGTTTTTGCTCCTTCACTTGCAGGGGGTGGATGAAACGAAGGGATATGCTGGAAAATACATAGTAGTCGATTTGGAAAGGGGAAAGGGGAAGGTCGAGGCCCTTAGCGATAGCATCGCCATTAATTACATAGGAGGGTATGGATTTGGTGCCAGGACCCTTTACGACTACGTAAAAGCTGGAGTGGAACCGTACTCACCTGAGAATGTGCTTGCATGGTGGACAGGTCCTTTGGCTGGAACGGCTGCGCCAACAACTAGCAAGTATGCTGTCTTCGCAAGGTCTCCATTGACAGGCTTTTTCGGTTTTGGAATTTCTTCTGGAGGTTTTGCGTATGAGCTGAAGAGTGCTGGATGGGATGGCATTATTTTCCTGAAGAGGTCTGCCAAGCCCGTTTATTTCTTTGTTGACGATGACAGTTACGAGCTTAGAGATGCTTCGAGGATTTGGGGGAGGACGACTTGGGAGACTGAGGAACTCATAAAGGAGGAACTTGGAGACGATACAATTAGGGTAGCATCGATAGGTCCGGCTGGCGAAGGTTTAGTAAGGTTAGCGAACATAACAAATGATAGGAATAGGCAGGTAGGTCGCACAGGTTTGGGGGCAATCATGGGCTCCAAGATGCTTAAGGCGGTGGCTGTAAGGGGGACAAAGTCGGTCGAGGTTGCTGATCCGGAAGGCCTTTTCAAGTTCAGCATGGAGCTGAACGAGAGGTGCCAAGGCCCCAAGACTGAGAAGTACAGGGTATACGGAACCCCGGCCAATGTGCTCGTGCACCAGAAACTATGTTGCCTGCCTTCGTATAACTTCCAGAGGGGAACGTTTGAGTATGCAGAGGAAGTCTCGGGCGAGAGAATGATGCAGACGCATGTGAAAAAAATAATAGCATGCACAAACTGTTCGATTGCTTGCGACCATGTCAACGAGGTTAAAGATGGGCCTTACAAAGGAACGGTTGCAAGCATGGATTATGAGAGTCTATGCATGCTCGGACCATGTTGTGGCGTGAGAGACCTGAATGCCATAACGAAGGCGGTGCAAATATGCGATACCATGGGTGTTGACACGATATCGGCTGGAGTCATAATAGCCTGGGCCATGGAATGTTATGAAAAAGGCATACTCACGGACGATGAGGTAGATGGCCTGGATCTACGTTTCGGAAATGCAGATGCGATGCTTGGGGCTTTGACGTTGCTCTGCAAAAAGGAGGGGAGACTTGGCAAGCTCTTGTCGGAGGGCGTCAAGAGGGCTTCTGAAGTTGTTGGAAGGGGTTCAGAGAAATTTGCGATACACAATAAAGGTCTCGAATGGGGTGCGTACTCGATGAGGTCCCTAAAAACTTCAACACTTGGGTTCGCAACATCGATAAGAGGAGCGTGCTACTTGAGGTCCGGTTCGTATCAAGTCGATGTTAGGGGAACAGTTGATAGGCTCAAGCTCGACAGAAGCAGAGGGAGGATCGTGTACGAAGGTGAGAACTCTTACGCGATCATAGATTCCCTGATCCTATGTAAATTCATAAGGGGCGCCCTGTCCTCTGGGGACATGGCAAAACTTTACACCTTGGCGACCGGATTCGAGATGACGGAGGAGAAGATGATTATGGCTGGCGAGAGAATACACAACCTTGCCAAATGCTTTAATCTGATGCATGGCGCATCGAGAAAGGACGACTATCCACCACCAAGGGCGTTCGAGGAGGAGATGACAGACGATGGAGTAAGGGGTGCAAAGATAACGAGGGAGGAATATGATGAAGCACTTGATGGTTACTATGAGGCAAGGGGGTGGACTAAGGAAGGCGTGCCCACCAGAAAGAAGCTTGTGGAGCTGGGATTGGAGAGGGAGGCCTTAGACCTTGGGCTCGGAGAGGTCGAAGCGATCAGTGTCGGGTGATGTCTTTGAGTAAATTGCCAAGAACTGGAAGAGCGAGGAAGATAATAATTTGTGATGTCCAGAAGTGCAATGGATGCCAAGTTTGTGAGGTGGTCTGTGCATATACGAAGGAGAAGAGCCAGAACATAAAGTTGTCTAGGATTAGGGTTGTGAGGATAGAGCCGTTCCTCAACATCGCATTCACATGCAGGAAGTGCGAGAAGCCGACATGTGTAAAGGCATGCCCTAGGGATGCGATAACGGCTCTCGAGGATGGCTCGATCTCTATCGACAAGGATAAGTGCAATGGATGCGGATGGTGCATAGAAAGTTGTGAATTTGGAGTTTTGAAGATGCATCTTGAAAACAAAATTGCGATGGTCTGCGATTTCTGTAAAGATTTGGAGGAACCTCAATGTGTTAAGTATTGCCCCAAGAAAGCCATATCGTACACGACGGTTGAGCAAGCGGCAAGGAAGTCAAGCAAAGAAGCTGTTGAGCATTTGATCACAGAATTAGTATGATTTTTGAAGAATGTTCGTTAGTCAATATAGGCGATGGCAAGCGGTTCCAAATGACAAGATAAGCAATTTTAGCTATATTTCAAGGAAAGTTGGTCTTGTCAATTTAGGAGATAGATACCGATGGTGGATATATGTAGTCAAGATACCTCTCAGCTACACGCCCTTCCTTGGCGTCTCCTTTATGGATTAATATCCTATACTTGAATACGAACCTGCTTCTATTGTGCAGGACATATGTTCCCTTGTTGTATGGGTCGTTCGTGAAGTAAGATATTCCAAAAGGATTGGCGGTCATCAAGCCATAATCTCTGACATGCCAGTATGTAGGATGCCGAAAATTGCTAATGTGATCAAATATTGCTATGCCCACGCGATCGCCTTCGACTTGCCCTGAATAGTCGCACCAGTGGGCTCTCTTGCCCCATGTCTCGGCCTCATTTATGCCACCATATGAATTCTCAATCTTTCCTCCACGTTCTACATCCATGGAGGATGCGACCCTAACCGAGATCATTCCGCCTTCCTTGGTGTCTCCGAACGTAACTTCTTCCAAAATTGGAGAAAGTTCTACATCGATATCGAGAATCCTGCACGCTTCCGAAGTGTTGTAAACCTTCATCGCCCTTCTCTCCACAAGCAAAGTTTTTCCATCGTTAGATACCCAATCGCTCAAAGCAATTAGTTCTGAAAGGATAGGCCCAGATCTTTTTGCTTCGAACCCTCTGTGAACAGTCCTGCCGTGCCCCTTCTCCTCGCTCCAGTTATCAACACCGTTCACATCCCCGTGCGCAACCCAAATGGAGCGGTGGTGAGGGTGATCCTTTACCTCTTTTGGATCGTCGGGTATCATTGGAAACCCCCTTGTCACAGGTTTTCCGTAGGGCCCAATAACTGGGTGTAAAAAAGGCCTTGCAAGATCTTGCGAGAAATGGTAGGTCGTGAAAAGGTTTCCCCTTATAATGAAATCAACCTCGCCATTTCTCTCTTTTAGTCCTACCGAAGCTGAAGTCTCCCCTTGCTTGTAAAGGATAAGCTTGTATTCTCTCTCCTGCCCTTTGGGTATGTTCACGATCCAACTAAGCCTAGCCTTTCCATTCCCGATGATGTCCAGTTGGCAAGGAATTTCTTTCTCCGAGCTTGGATCCAAGATCTTGGCTCCCAATGTTTGCTCTTGGAGCTCAATATAGGCGGAAGTTGGACAGTCGATCCTGTCATGGTATCCTGCTCTTACCAACAATTTCCTTTCCAAAGTTGCCATCTCGTCTCACCCCTAAGCGAAATATACATGGTAAAAAACCTTCTATCCGGAAAGCCTAAAATCAGACTCAAAAGCCATCGGATGCCATGAAAATATCGATATGCAATGAGCTTTTCGAGAAATGGGAATTTGGTAAGGTGATAGAGTTTGTGTCGAATTTGGGTTATGACGGTATTGAGATAGCTCCCTTCACGCTCTGCGATTCCGTATTCGACATTGGAAGGGAAAGGCGCAAGGAGATAAGGGAAGAGATCAGTTCTCATGGTCTCGAGTGCTCTGCGCTACATTGGCTTTTGGTGAAGCCACCAGGCCTCCACATAAGCCATCCCGACCCTGCTGTTCGCGCAAGGACTGCTGAGTACCTGAAAGGGCTCATAGCTTTCGCCGACGACATAGGCTGCAGAACATTGGTCTTTGGAAGCCCGAAACAAAGGACGATCGAAGGTGTTCAGATATATGAGGGATGGAAGCTTGCAGAGGAAACTTTCCGAGGGTGCATTAAGGCGCTTGAGGATAGGGACGTAAAGATAGGCATAGAGCCACTTCGAAGAAACATGACGAACTTCATCAACAGAGCAGAAGAGGCGGCTCGCTTCATCGAAGCTCTTGGGAGCGAGCACATTAAGCTTACGCTTGATGTATATGCTATGACTGGAGAGGAGGAATCTCCGGCAGAGGCAATACGACGCTATGGCAGGAAACTTGTACATTTCCACGCAAACGACGACAATGAGATGGGACCTGGGACTGGAGGGGCAGACTATGGGCAAATCGCAAGAGCTCTAAAAGACATAGGATACAGCGCATATGTTTCGGTGGAGGTTTTCAAGTTCGAACCTAGCCCTGAAGCGATAGCTGAAGATTCTATTCGCTACCTCAAGAAAATATTAAGTATGTGATTCAAAAAGGTAGAAAACAGCAAGAGCTTAAGATGGAAAGAATTAACCAATAGAGCGTTTCAAAACCCTTATCATGACCCCCAGAAACCAATTGACCATGACAAAGCCTGAGAAGATTCTGACAGATGATCTCTGGGAGACAATAGAGCCAATGCTTCCAAAGCAGAAGGCCCCAGGTACACCTGGCAGACCAAAGGTGCCTAACAGGAAGGCGATGCTTGGTATACTCTACGTTTTCCTTAACAGCTGTGCTTGGAATGCAATTCCGAAGGAGTATGGCTCAGGTCCAACATGCTGGAGAAGGTTCAAGGAATGGAAGCGGAATGGAGTTTGGAAAAGAATATTGAAGGTGATGCTCGAGAGGGTGGAGCCAAATGCAAGGCTTGCCCTAATGGGCAGCTCCTCTGTTCAAGTGACAAAGAGAGGTGCATTACGAGCACCAAACAGACAGAAAGGACGAAAGACAGAAAGAAGAGGAGCAAGATAGCCGATCGGAGGATCTGCCACTCGAAGCAATCGTCTCCAGAGTGAGTGTACATGGTTTGATGGTAGCCCTAGGGTTAGCATATCCCATAAGGCATGTGGCAGAAGGTCGAGGAGTAGGATGATCAAGTTGTAGGAGAGGCAATTGCATGACTCTTAAAGAGCCGAGATGGAGATCAGTAGGAAGGGCCCAAAGCATCTGATGAACAGAGAGCAGAGATATGGAAGATAAGAAAGCTTGAAGGGAGAATCTAAACAAAGATCAACCTAAAGCTATGGACGATTTGTGGTAAGTTGTGATATACTTAACAATTGTTCCTAGGTTTTTTCATCCTCCGTAAGTGAGTAGGTGGGATGAAAAGTGGAATTAAGTCAAGTCTTGGTACCTATGCCAGACGCTAAACTAATAGTGCGATCGGCTAGGTCGGAGATCCTGTTTTCAGCGAAACCTGTGACAGCGCTTTCCACGTAGTCATTTAATGGCTCAATCCATTTAGAAGGTAGTCTCTTGGCACCAAGCAAGGCACCTACTATTGAGCCGGATGTCGCGCCATTGCAATCTGTATCGAAACCACACATAACGCTTCTTGTTATAGTCTTCTCAAAGTCTTTCTCCCCATATAGAAGACCAATAAGGACAAATGCCAGGTTGTTGATTGTGTGGACAGGATGATAGGAACCATATTTCATCATTGCTTCCTCCCAAGCTTCTTCCCATCTATGATACCTAGCTTTCCATGCCAATGCATCTCTGACGCATTCAGCAAGCCTTGAGCGTGATGGTATTGTTGAAAGAGCTATTCTGATGGGTAATTCAATGTCTTCAGAGACAAGCGCCACTGAGAGAGCTGCCGCTACAAACATTTCACCGTAGATACCATTCTTAACGTGGGAAAGCCTCGCATCACGATATGCTAGCTCAGCCCCCATCTCAGGACGACCTGGTGTAACATAACCCCAGATGTCGGCCCTAATCTGCGCCCCTATCCATTCCCTGTATGGATTGAGGTATGTAGCAGTCTCTGGAGCTTGGAGGCCATTTACCAAGTTGCGGTAAGCAGCTCTTTCAGCAGTGTATACGAGCCCGTAAGGCATATGGTTCAACCACTCCTCTGCCACATCGTGTGTCGTGAAGCCAAATCCTTTGCTCTCCAAGATGTGAAGACCCAATATCGTGTAGTCGATATCATCGTCTCGGACCATCCCCCTGATACCTCTGTGCAATTCGTACTTTTCAAGCGGATAGGAGTTCGAAGCCTTTAGGTTTAACTCTATTTTTTCTTTGCTCCATCCTTCAAAGGGCTTTCCAAGGAGGCAGCCTGCGCACCTGCCAAGCCAAGCGCCACATATCCTGTCCGAAAGCTCTGCCTCTGAGATCTTCCAAAGCTTAAGTGATTGTGGCGATGACTCTCTCCTAATACCAAAAAGATCAGATGGTTCGACAAACGGAAAGGAAGGCTCGGGACTAAGTGAGGAAAGCTCTTCATAAAGAGCATAGAGCCTTTGTGCGTTCCCTGATCTTATTGCTTCTTCGACCTTCTCCTTGAATCCTTCGACAGAGCAACCTTCCTCCCGCCTCTGCTCGACCTCATCCTTCAGCAGATTTCCTAGTTCCTCAGTTCTCATGGTTAAAACCAAAGTGGACTTAACATACCAGAACCAGACCATAATAGGTTGGGGTCTCGTCACGCGACCTGACCACATTTATGCCGAACCCAGCGCTCCTTGCTGTTGCATACACATCAATGCCACATGCCTCCATCGATGGCCTAGCTTGGTCAGGTTTCCTGCATATGGCTTCCTTTACGTTGCATCTTTCGCACAGTTCGCACGGTCCTGAGGCTAAGCCGAAAGCTTTGTAGAATCCTGAGAGGAATACCTTTCTCTCCACCTGTGATACGGTTTCCCTAACGTTTCGGGGCAATGGAGGTTTGAACCTCAAGAGTATTGCCCACTCGTATTCGTCCAATATCTTCCTCATGGCACTAGGTGTTGGCGTGAAAGGTGGGCACGTGAGGTGCTGGTTGTACCCACCGCAACCGAATTGGCACTTCAATCTGACCCATTCAGCAGTTACGACATCCTTGGTCCTGATAGGTTTGGCTTCGGCCGCTCCAAGCTTTGTGGCTTCCTGGCATAAGAGATCCAAATCTTTTTTAGTCGTCAACAATAGTCAACATGAACAGGCTGCAGGCCTGCTCATAAGACTTATGCCAGCTTAATCGATTTAAAATTGGACGAAATTCGGTGCTTTATAGGTTAAGGTCCATGTCGGTGTAAGCACAAGGGATCTTGTATTTTTTCGCGCACTCCAAGCACTTCTGAGGGTCACATAACTGAGTACTCAAGTACTTGTCTCCTCCATCTGGAAGGATAGCAACAACGACGCCTCTGTCGACCTCGGCGGCTTTCTTCATTGCGATTCTCATGGCCGCGCCAGAGCTTGGTCCACAGAATATGCCCTCAGACAGAGCTAAGAGTCTAGCAGTTTCCTCTGCCTGCTCAAGCGTCACTGTGTACTTCTCATCTATTCGAGAGCTATCCCATATCTTCGGAACGCGCTGAACTTCTAGGTTTTTGAGGCCCTGTATTGGCGTCCTTGGATCCGGTTCGACACCCACGATCTTTATGTCTGGATTGCGTTCCTTCAAGTACCTTGAAACTCCCATCAGGGTGCCCGTGGTTCCAATCCCGGCAACGAAGTGTGTAACCTTGCCTTTCGTATCCCTCCAAATCTCTGCACCAGTCGTCTCATAGTGCGCTAGCACATTATACTTATTCGAGAACTGGTTTGGCATGAAGTACTTTTTTGGATTCCTTGCGACGATCTCATTGGCAAAATCCTCTGCCCCGTCCATTCCCTTGGAGCCTTCAGAGAGAACTATTTTGGCACCATAAGCCATCATGATCTTCCTACGCTCCATTGTCATCGTCTCTGGCATCACCAAGACAAGCTTGTAACCTTTGACCGCGCAAACCAAAGCAAGACCTATCCCAGTATTTCCGCTCGTGGGTTCTATGACGATCTTGTCCTTCGTAAGGACACCTTCCTTTTCCGCATTTTCTATCATGTACTTTGCTATTCTGTCCTTCACAGATCCTCCCGGATTGTTCCTTTCGAGCTTGGCATATAGCACTACGCGCTTGTTCGGATTAAGATTGTTAATCTTGACCATTGGAGTGTTTCCAATGAGATCGAGAATGTTTGGATGCGCCATGACGTAGCTACCTTTTCCAGCCTTCCTTGGTAACTTCTTTTTACAGTTCATATTTATGTATAACGCTGTTATGAAGTCTGGAACAAAATATTGAAAGCTTCGATGCAATATTAACCATTAGCAAGATTTGGACTATAGGTAGAATCGAATAAGCCTCATTCATGAATAGAGCACCTCACTTGATTTTCCGCTCGAATTGGATGGCTTATGCCATTTTTACATGGCTGGAAACAATTATTAGATCCTAAGGAAAGGGACTATTGCTATGGTTCAAGACTTCACCTATTACGACCTTAAGGAAAGGAAGAGAGGCAATGGAATAGAGCTTATCTTTAAAGGATGGAAGGGGGATTTGGAGAGGTTGGCTGTTCTCTCACCACATGATGACGATGCCATCCTTGGTGCAATGTACCTCAGCCTTGGTGCTATCGCAGAGGGAGCCAGCGTCAACGTAATAGTCCTTTGCGATGGAAGGGGTGGATACAGTACACCTGGAGAGAGAGAATCGATAGTCTCCAGAAGAAGGGAGGAATCTATGAAAGCTTACTCAAAACTGGGAATTGAACTTACTAGATTGGAATATCCCGACTTCAGTCTGTCATCGTATTTTGGTTGGATCCTTCCCGGAGAGATAGAAGGAACGTTTCCCAAGATCATTGGTAAGCTGAGGAAAATCCGCGCAACGAGGCTTCTCGTTCCAAATGAATACCGTGAACATCCAGATCATGAGGCTGCCTCTCGAATTGGGGCGTTCGATGGTCCGCAAGTGGGCGATCCTGTGATGGCAGATTTGGGGGAACCCGTAAAGATCGAATCGTATGTGAAGTACATTGTCTGGTCCGATTTTACACCTTTGGATGCCTTTCTGAACGGAAGAGGTGCGAGAGCTGATTGCATTGTCATGGTATCAGAAAGGGTGGAAAGGAAGATAAGCGAAGCCTTAATGGAATTTAAATCTCAGCAGCGCATAATAGAAGGCCTTATCATGAGCAGGAAAGAAAGGCTCTACAGGGGAAGCTATCTGGAGCCCTACCTGAGGTTTGACCCGAGACCACAGATATCTTATAATGCATACAAGAAGGCTATCGAGGACATAGATTATGGCGCTGCAGAGGTGGTATAGGATTTGAAGGTAAGGAGACCAGCAGTTGCGGGCACATTCTATCCTGTTGATGGTAAGGAGCTTGTTCGGCTCATTGAGAGCTGCTTCACCCACGAACTCGGCCCGGGTAAGCTTCCGTCAGCAGAGCCTGGAATGGAAGAGAAACTCGTTGCTTTGCTATCTCCTCATGCAGGCTACATCTATTCTGGACCAGTTGCAGCACATGGTTACCATCTTCTATCGAAGAGAAAAAGGCCTGAGACGGTAATAGTGATCGGTCCAAATCATACTGGCTTTGGGACGGATGTATCGCTCTATCCAGAAGGTAGATGGGCAACACCTCTTGGGAATATAGACATAGACAGCACCCTCACATATTCGCTTGCCCGAAGGACTGATATCTTCTCTGTAGACGACTTCTCGCACCTGAACGAACACTCGATAGAGGTGCAACTTCCCTTCCTCCAGTACGTTTTGAAAAGCTTCAAGCTCGTTCCGATCTGCATGTTGGACCAGAGCAAGGAAATTAGCACCAAGGTTGGGGAAGCTCTGGCAGAGGAGATGATAGGCCGAGATGCTGTTCTGATCGCATCAAGCGACTTGACACATTATGAATCTGCCGATTCAGCGAGGAGAAAGGACGAGCTAGTACTATCAAAGGCATTGTCGCTTGAGGTTGGCGAACTATATTCAACTTTGGCGTCAACAGGTTCTACGGCCTGTGGGTATGGACCCATCGCAGTTGCCATGACGGTTGCCAAGAAATTGGGTGTCAAGAGGGGGAGACTGCTGAAGTATGCGAGCAGCGGAGACATAATCGGAGATAGGAGATCAGTCGTAGGCTATTCGTCCGTAGCTCTTGAAAGGGAGTAGCTTTACTGTTGCCATGCAAATATGGAGCATTATGCATTGGATAGATACGACCTAGTGTCAACGAAGCCCGGTCCGACAAGGCTGATGCTTGGGGGCATACATGGAAAGGAATGGGAGACGACAACGCCGATCTTGCGGGCGTTAATTGAGGAAGGCCCTCCTCCATCTGGAAAGATGGTATTGATACCACATCTGTCGCCAATTGGAAGCAAGCACCTGAGCACACTTAGCCACGCATTCTACGAGACAGAAGAAGGTATGAACATGCTTGCTTTGATCTCAGAGTTGCGACCACAGATTTACGTCGAGTTACACTGCTATAAAAGATCAGCTTACAAGGCCTTGACAGATCCTGGTAGGAGAATGTCGAAGGGGATACCTCCCTTTGTAGACCTAGAGGACGGATTGTTGATTGGATCCACTTCACAACACGTGCTGCCTTACTTGGGAATGCGCATGGGAATAACCTTGGAAGTTCCGTGTCAATGTGGGAAAAAAGCTCTAACGGTGCTAAGGGTACTGAGAGATTCAGCAAGCGTTCAAGAGGCTCTAGGCAAGTTCATGGCAATGTATCCAATGGAAATGAGGAAGGCGTTTATCTTTTACAATGAGTGGCAGTTTTCGATAAGATCGTAGGTAGGTGGCAAGGTGGGGGGAGAG